>CACYDC010000395.1 GCA_902773025.1 uncultured Ruminococcus sp. | reverse complement strand
AGATGATTTTCTACCCACACTTTATAGGGATGGCTCAAAAATAATTCCTTTTATAGAGATGCAAGGCAAGACATTATCACTTAAGGAGGTAGAGGAACTATTCAATCGTGAAGCCGTACTATTTGGAGAAGGCAATGGAATTCCAGACCACCGAGTAAGACATTATTTTGGTGGAAAAGCTGTTGCGTATGCCATTAGCTTGCAGATTAGATTTCAAGAGAGTGGCGGAAAAAGTGCATACTACTATAATTCTTGTGACATCGTTCTTAAAGAGGAAAAGACCAGTGTATCTTATCTCACATGGAATGGTTTTAAAGCAGCTGCTACATATCACAATGTAAATTTAACGGCAATTTATGAGTACAATTAAAATCACAGCGGAAAAAGGTACAGGCAGACCGAGAACAGCTAAACGAATAATTCTAATTGAAAGGCTATATTAAGTCAGGTTAATGAAAGCTCCTTTACCGATGAATATGAAGAATGCAGGCATACCCTCATGGCACAAACCAAAGCAAAGCAGTGACAAGATGACGGTGCAAGCGTTCACTTGCAAGAGTTGAGGGGCGGCAGGCATTGAGCTGTTGCAACAGCGGCATAAAGTCAAGGGGAGCACGGTAGACAGGATCCAGGCAACATAGCACAGAGAACAAAGCCCACCGATCACTGCAAAGTTCGTAGGTACTACCGGAAGAATAGATAGCTGCGGGGCGTGGAAGGTTCGACACTTTCCCGGATACAATAAAAAATTTTTAGTTCGCTTCGTTACGGTATCCCCTGAATAAATAACGTTTTTTGATGATACGAACAAAAAAGAAACTGTCAAAATTGTTCAAAAGTAACAAAACACCAATCTGATTAAAGAAATAACTGATAATGAAATGTATTTCAGGTTGAATCAAAAAGCAGTTTATTAAAGAAAAAAAGGTAAAAAACAAGTGCATAAGAGGTACCAAAAGTGAAAAAAACAGGAAAACTAATTTCAAAAAAGGTAAATTATAGGAAATATTTCTGGATCAGGTGGCATTATGCCGCTGTTAGTTTTATTTGTGTATTGTTAGTTTCCTAATTACGGCATTGTAAGCTCTTATTTTGTTTTTGGCGAGTTTATGATTTTACTGAATCCGGCTTATTTCTGGGAGTCAGCTCCCGTTTTACCTGATATATAATCTATGCTTATAAGTCTAGTTTTTTTATTTTTCCAAAACTTAAAAAATAAAGTGCAATAAAGAAAAAGCTTTTGGAAAAAGCTTTAGAACATTCTCCAAAAGCAGTAAAAGGTAGTCCGAAATTTGAAAAAGGTGTCAAAATTTATCTATGTGTGTTTCTGTACCATTCGTCGATAGTGTTGTATATTTGCTGCAATACATCTAACGGCAATTTCTCTGTTGCCGGATCGTAAGCTATAGAGATATTTGCCATTCTCGAATAAAACGAATACGAAGGTTCTCCGCATTCGAAATCGTCGCCGGCCGCAACTTCAAGCACAAAATAAGCGCCTGTTTTGTGTTTGAAACACATTCCCATTCCTACATCCTCTGCACCTTCACGAATCGGGTATATTCCCGCAACGGTCGCACTACTGATAATATTAGCTATTTCTACCATTGATACATCTTTCCATTGCAAATAATCGTATTCGTGACTTTGTCTGAAATTAAAGAAAAATTCATTCATAGCTTTAGCCCTCCTTTTTGACGATATTCTTAATCTGATGATCCTGATCCTCTGTATTTCCGATTACTTTGTTCATAGTTTACCATCCTCTCATCTATTATACTTTTTTATCTGCTCCTGCCGTACCGCTGTTTCTCTTCTCCTTTCTCTTATACTCCTGCTCCACACGATATAGCAGCATAAATATTTGTGTTTGCCGCTGTCAGTAAGACATATATTATCCACTCTGCAGCAGTTCGGTTTCAAGCCGCTGTGCAGTTTTTTTGGCGTTATAATACTCAGGAGATCTATGATAAGGGTCAAATCCCTTTAAGGGTCGTGTGACCTCCATTTCTTTATTTAACGCCCTTATAGCATGATTCCTGCGCAGCTTACTCAATGCCCTGTTTTCACATTGTCTGATAATGTGTATAGCACATCCGTCCTCCTCTGCAATCTGCTTAATTGTCATATTCTGAAAATAGTGCCGTTGGATTACAACTTGCTGTCTTGGAGCCAGTTCAGCTAAAGCGTCCTGTACGATACGCTGCTCGTCTGTCAGCTCCACACCCTCAAAAATGTTACGTTCTGCTGCTTCGTCTTTCATCAGATCCCACAGCTCTATATCCTCACTTTCGCTCTCTTTTACAGGCTGATTGAATGATACCTCCCTGTAAGCTTTCTGCCGGCGACTTTTGCCGTGTATAGCCTCATTTACGGCGTTCTGGACGCTATAATTCAGATAAGAGGTAAATTTATATTTTCCCGGCTTATAGGCTTTCACAGCGGAAAGCAGAGCAAAATAGCCACACTGTAAAACGTCCTCCTCGTCCGTTCCTGTGGGGAGCTTTCGCCCTCTCAATTGCCGGAATATTATCAGCTTGATAAGCTTCTCGTTCTTATCCCATAATAGCGGCATAACCTCCATATTGCCCTCCTGTGCCGCTGCTGCAAGCTCCTCGTTTGTGATTTTTTGAATATCCATTGACCGCCACCCCCTCCCGTGATAGAATAGTATTGATAGATACAGGGCTGTCCTGCTGTAATGGTGGGGCGGCTTTTTTCTGTTGATGGGGGAAATGGGGGTATTTTTTCAAAAGTTTTTTATGAACAGCATTTATATATTATTATATAATTAAATTTTACTATTCTTTGGGTATAGAGGTTTGTATATAAACTCCCCATTTTCCCCACTTTTTAGGTTAAAACCAGTCTTTATCAGAGTTATCCGATGGGGAATTTTGTATCTGAGGCTTGTTTCGATGGGGAAAAACAGCACAAAAATGGGGAATTTGAATTGTGATTTCCCCATCGGGTTACTCATCTATACAGCGCATATCTGATATTTTACAGATAACCTTTTCCTGTTTGTGATGAATAAAAACGGAAACCTTATGTTTCAGCAGTTCTTCTTTGAAGGTTCTGGCGCTTACAGGGCTTATGTTTTGTATTTTGCACCAGATAATATAGTCGCAGCGAATGGCTTTCAATGTAACAGCATCCTTCTGGAGTATTTCCTCACGGAATATCAGCCTGTCGTTGATATATTGCTGTATAATATCGCTGTCCTGTCGGTACTGGCGGAGCTGATCGTTCATCTGGGTGTAGTTTTTCAGCCCCTCTGTCTGATAGAGCCTGTACCCGTCAAGCAGCCAGTTGAATACGGCAGATGCTGCCTGCTTTAATGTTGCTTTAAGATCCGGATCCCTTTCCTGTTCGCTGAAATGATGGTCAAAGCTGATGAGCTTAAGACGGTCACTTTCAAAGACCGATGTATCTGAAACATTCGGCTTATTATTTGCTGTTATCCAGATACGAAACTGCGGAATAAAAGTAAATGGCGCTTTGTAAAGTGCCCTTGTAGTTATGGGATCGCCGCCGGTCAGCTGCTTGAGCAGAGCTTCATCAAAATATATACCCTTGTCCGGCTCGTTTGCAAGCACCAGTCTTGCGGCGCAAAGCCTTGCGATATCGGGAGTAGGACGGGACCCGTCCCTTGCACCCTTGCGCGCAAGTGTATCAAAGGCTATCGTCTGACCGTAATCACCGAACAGATGCAGCACCGTACCAAACAGCGTTCCCTTTCCGTTGCGTGTAGAAAGCCCCAGAGCGAGAAAGAAGCATTCCTCCTTCGGATTACCGTCCAGACAGTAGCCGAGAGCCTTCTGCAGATAACGGGCTTTGTCCCTGTCGCCCTCCGTTATCTCGTCAATAAAGCGTTCAAAGCGTTCGCTCCGGGCTGTCGGAGCGTAGGTGACGGGCGAAAGCATAGTGATATAGTCCTTATGGTCTGGCGCTCTGAGCTCTCCTGTGCGCAAATCAATGGTGCCGCTGCGGCAGTTCCACAGATACGGATTTGTATCAAAGCCGTTTATGCTGTGGTGAAGAATATCCTGCATATCCTTTATGAGGTTAATGCGGCTATTCAGATAGGTAAAATGTTGATAATGCTCTTTGTAGCTCATATATATTTTATTCTGCTGTCTGATTGCCTTTTTTTCTTCATCGGTTGCGTCTTCCGGTATCTGTATCATAGGCGGTACGGCTTTGATACAGTTTCCAATGAAGATTTTTGCAAGCCTGCGCATTTTCAGCTCGTTTTGATCTACCTCCCAGCGCTTTCCGCTCCAGATCATCCAGCACCCGTTTTCCGGCACAAAGACAGCATATTCTCCTATACAATCTGCAAAGAAAGCCGCTGTCTGAATCGGGTTCAGAGCGTAGTATTGCAGTTCATCGAAGGTAAATAACGGTATTTCTATTCGGAAATCTTCCGACACATCTTCATCGTCAGGTTTGTCAGTTCTTCTCTCCGGAAGACTCCTTGCCGCTGTTTTATAATGCTCCGGGTCATACTGCCCGGAAACTGTTTTAAGCGCATTCTCAATGGTCAATGCCCCATATGTAGTATTTCCTGTTTTCCTGTCCCACTTGTCACGCATTAAGCCGCTGCTGCGGAATATCCTGTCAATCTGTGCAGCGTCCTTTGTATAGAAGGCAAGGATAGCACAAAGGGCAGCGTCTGTCCGGCTTTTATCATTGGCGTAGCTGCTTGTATCGCCGCTGTACAGCGCCGGAAAGCCTTTATTGCTCTGGCTTGCAATGGCAATGATCTCACTGTCATGTAAAGCCCAAGACGTAAGAGCAGTCATGTACGTTTTCGGGGGTTCAGGGAGGGCTTTTTCGCAAAAGCCCCCCTTGACAGTCATGTACGCATTTTGTACCAGTCCGGCAAAGCTGTCACGCTCATTTACAAGGCTCTGGGTCCCGTATTTGTTTCCGGTAACGGTAAAGTACCGCCCTGTCTGGTACATTTCCAGATGAACACCCTCACCGAGAGCATTTGCAGCCTTTTTCTTCCATTCCGGGTGAAGATTACCCTTGTAAATGATATGCAGCCCCGTTCCGCTCGGGGAATACTCTGTATAGCTGTCCATCGTTTCCACAATATCAAGCGCATTCGGGTTGATCTTTCCTGTATCGGGGTCAATGCAATGGTCAATGTCTATGCCGCAATACGGGCTGTCAGAGGTAAATACAAAGCCCGTTCCCGTATAGCCGTATTTCGTTACGGCTGCGCATGCCTGCTCAAGGCTGCCCCATGTTGCCGGGTCTGTCGGCTTTGCATTGCCGTTATACAGCGGCGATTTCGGGATCTTATCCTTGTGGCATATCCATTGTCTTATGCTTCTAAGCTCCTGCGGAATATTGTTATAATTCAATCATTCTTCACTCTCCTTTATTTCAGGGCGTATCATTGCACACTGAACATCGTACGTTGATAAATACCCCTTCATAAATCCCTCAGAAGAGGAGATTATTTGACCTTTGCAGGTCAAATTTTGAAAAAATTTTTTGTATACCTCTGAAAGCATACAACGGACGGTTAATAAGTATTCATTTTCGCAGTTGCAGTTTCCGGTTAAGCTCGATCGCAGCTTTATACTTTTCACTTATTATCAACTCCGTCATATTTATTGATCCTCTTTTATTTGTCGTAATAATTCTTTCGCAGAGTTCAATGTATAAGTTACACTCTCTGCTCTGCGACTCTCCTGAGTTATGTACGATCTCAGTTCTGCTTCATCTGCGGGAAAGAAATAACCGTGTTCATCTGATATTATGACAACACCCTGTCGCCGCAGAAATTCTATTGTTTTTCTCAGCTCTCTGTCTTGCATTCCGGTTATTTTAAGCAGCTCTGATCTCTGCCGGGCATTTGCTGCACCTTCCCCGATAGCGGAAAGGATATTACAGTAAGGCGGCATTTCATAATAGCAGGCTGTGCCGCTGTGAATGTTGTGTTTCATGGCGTCACCACCTTATCTAATTGGCGGCATAGCCTTGCAAACTTTGCCTTTTCCATTCGTACCAGTTCCTAAACGAGCAATTGTCGTGTATAATGTACCATCTGCTCCCACAGCGGCAGGCTTGTTTTGCTGTGTCGCTGTACCATTTGCAAGAGTATTTCCGCAGAGAAAGCGGCTCAGTACAGTACAGTTTATTAAATGCTTACGACCGCAGCAGATAACAGGGAGTTGCCCGGATTTAATCCAGGATCGCAATGCATATTCAGCTATTCCAAATTCAGCGGCAGCCTGTTTTATTCCTATTACACGGGGGATAGTGTACTTTTCAATTTCCATTCGTTTACACCTCATTTTCATTTACATTTTGCCACTGATATGCTATTATAAAATAAAGCATTAATGCAGTGGCTTTGTCAGTTGTTTGTGTTCGTGCTTTATTTGCCGTCTGGTCTGCCCCACAGATCAGGCGGTTTCTTTTGCCTCTGCGCTGAGCCTGTCAATAATAGACAGAATACGGCTCTTTTCCTCTTCTGTCAGCTCTTTGCGCAGCTTGCGGCTGAATGTGCTGTCTGTAATACCCAGTTCAGCGGCAATCTGCCACAGTTTCAATCCTTTTGTTCTAACTTTTTCTCTGATGTCCACATTACTCATATTCATCATCCTTTTTATTTTTTTGATGTTGTTGACTTTAAAATACATATATGTTATTATAAAAACAACAACAATTTGTTATAATTATATTATACCATTTCATTATGAATTGTCAACCGTTTTGAATGAATATGTTATTAACTAAACAAATTGAATTACGGAAGGTGCCGATATGAACAAAAATATATTTGGTGTAAAACTATCCCAGTTAAGAAAAGAAAAAGGGTTAAAACGTGAAGAGCTTGCAAGTTTTCTGGGCTGTTCTCTTGCGGCAGTGGGTAATTACGAAAACGGCAATAGAAGTCCTGATTTCGATACACTTGTCAAAATAGCCGATTATTTTGATGTGACTACCGATTATCTGCTTGGAAGAACCAATGCAAAAACAACAAATATTGAACTAAAAAAAATATGTGATTTTACAGGTCTTTCGGTATACTCAGTGAAAGGTTTAAATAACTTACTTGTATACAGTAAAACACATATAGAGGATAACATCTTTTCAGCCTTTTCGATTATTGAATTCGTTGATTACTTATTAAAATCACCTGTTTATTTAGTTGATATTTCGTATCAGTTTATGTTTATCAGAAAGCTAATAATTGATCAAATATGCTTAATTGATGATTATTTAAATTTAAATGGCGCAGAAGATAAAGATGGTATTATCGCAAAAATATCTGGCTATGACGAAATAATAGAAAAACAAAGACAGGTTTTGAATACTAAAGTGTATGATTTTATCTTGCATAACATTGAAGAAGCAAGCAAAATCAACTACGTTACAAAAAGAGATGAATTTGTTACAGAGCTTTCTAAAAAACCAATAGATATTCTTCGTTTTCATGCTCTATCTGACATTTCAAAAAAAGGTATAGAACAATCATCGGAAGAGTTTACAAAAGGATTAGCTAAAATATTGTTTAAAGATGAATTTGAAAAAACGAGTAAAATAATAACTCCAAAGGACGGTGAACCGGATGGCAACGATTGAAAAGCGTGGCGACAGCTACAGGATCGTTATTTCATGCGGCTTTGACGTCAACGGTAAGAGGATCAAGCGCTCTATAACCTGGAAGCCTGACCGGGCATATACTCCGAAACAGCTTGAAAAGGCTCTCAACAAAGCCGCTGTAGAGTTTGAGGAAAAGGTTTTGAACGGAGAAATTGCCGCTGATAGCCGCTTGAAATTGGTTGATTTCATTCCTCAGTACATGGAGAGCGCAAAGCTCAAGCTTGAACCTACCACAATAGAAGAATATACAAGGGT
>CACYDC010000394.1 GCA_902773025.1 uncultured Ruminococcus sp. | reverse complement strand
CCTCATCTAAATACTGTTCAATATTGTATATTGGGATTATTACAGATATTTTGTATTCTGCTTTAGTCATCACTTGTTCTCCCCTTTAAGCTTTTTCTCTTGTCATTATTTGGGCAAAGGTACAATCGATCCGTTTTATGCCTATATTTGTAATATTCTCAAAGGCCAAAGCAATCAGCATTGTTACTGCAAGAACTACTACCAAGCAAATATATCTATGATTGGCAATACAACCTGATTGATATAGTATAGACATAGGAATCCTTTGCAATATGTATATGGAAAAAATATGGTTTCCAAACCATTCTAGCAAAGGATTGTTAATATTGATTTTCATCGTTATCACGACTAACAAGATTATGAACGAAAGGGCCCATACTGTATATCCCTCAATGCCATAGTCCCATCTTCTGAAAAATGAAAGAACGTAGATTCCCAACAGCATGACAACCACAGTCAGGTATACAAGATCGTTTTTTTGAACCCACTTTTCAATCTTCTCTTTGAATTCAGAATACAACATGCCAACCGGAAGAATAATTACTGTATTGTATGTGTATCTAGGCCGTCCTGCCTTCATTAAAACAAATACAAAAAATATGGTTAAACAAACAAATAGAATAATCCCTGCTATATTTCTAAATCGATCATGTTCTACTGATACTGCAGTAAACGAAGCAAACAACAATAAATATTCAACGAGTATAGCAAAAATGTACCAGTTTGAGTTTCCAATTGTGCCCCAGGCAATAAACGAAAGGGCTATTTGTTTTGCCGGATAATATGTTCCGTATAGCGCATTCAATATCCAAAACAACACCACTGCACAATCAAAGCGAAAAAGCAACTGCCAAAATTTCTTTGGTAGCTTTTTTATGTATTCTCCTTTGGTTTTTCTTATTGATTCCATCATTCCGTATCCGGAGTAAAACCAAAAGGTGGCAACTACTAACTGGTTTAAATGCTCTTTTATGACTATATATGGATAATCGTATGCACCTCCAAAATCTGCATATTGTGAATAATGGCTAAATACAACCAGAATAACGAATATCCCATTAATTGCCGTGGTGTTTTTTTTATCTAAATAGTGCTGATTAAATTCTTCGGCATTACAAAAGATTATCCCGTTAAACACTATCAACAATAAAACAGCGATAAAAAATACCATGTGTTGTTATTCCTCTTAAGACAATCTGCTGCAACAGTGCATTTAAATACAGTCTTTTTTATTGTATTTTGTTTTTTTTGTTTTATCAAGGCCTTCAATTGGCCCTTATAAACGGATCGACAATGATACTGTTTTCATTGTCGCTCTGTGAGTAACACCTATTTCAAAAGATTTCTATTTAACACCAATATATTGCCAATTGTTTATGTCATATATGTTGTCATGAACACTAAACCATTCCGCTTCAAGATACTTATTTCCATTATTGACGGTTACATCCCATTTCATTGAATACAATAAATTCAAATTGACTGGGTTTTCCTGATAGGTGGTTAATTCATTGTTGGTGAAAGGGTTCTTAGCATTTTTTATCAACCCTTTAGTAGCTAATGCCGGTACGTCTGCATTTGTAGCCAGGTCATCTATTGTAGATAACCTTTTGCTATCAAAATCTTTTACAAGCAAGACGCTATTAAACGCCATTATATCTTTGTATGTTTCTTCCCCTTCTTCATTAGTATAATACACCTTGTATGGGTCGTCAGTCTTGCTATTAAACATATCTTGCCCATGGTCTGATACTATAATGATTCTCGTATTATCATAAACCCCAATATCGCGAAGATGATCCAGCCACTTGCCTAGCTGTATCATTGATGCCATGTTAACCTGATAATGATACGCTGTCATTTCGTCCTGAATAGGGATTTCATTGCCATCATCATCTTTACGTACTTGGTGCGCTTTATCATATTCTGTGTTATCTACTTCGAGAGATGGAACATAATCAGGCTCTTGTAACAGCATAGTATCATGTGCTGAATCGTTACTCATCATAAAAAATGTATTTTGATCGGTTTTAACTACCTTTGTTATTTCCGAAAGATGATAAAGGAATGCAAAAGTCTTCATAAAATCTTTTCTAAACCCTGTAGCCTTATATTGACTTTCGATATTCTGCGGAAACATAGAATCATCGGTTGCTTTTGCGGCATTGTAACTGCCATGTGCATATAGAGTACGTTGAAACAGCATTGGAGATATTTTAAATAGACTATAACAGAAGAAATTGCGATAACGACGTTCCCTGTCTGCCCCCGATGATGATTGATACCCATATTCCTCAAGAGACATTCCTCTGTCAGCCAAATAACAATACCATTCCGGATGGTCGTCAAACACAGTTAAATCCGGTATCCATGAGTAACCTGCATATGTTGGCTCGCAAATCGTTATTTGGTATCCTTCATTATCAAAAAGTGTTGGCATTACTTTTAAGGCTTCATTGTGCTTGCTTTCCAGAGATTCTGTATCTCTTTCATTCATTTTTTCAGGAGTATAATCATACCCCCCATATAAGGCCGGTGCCCCTGAATTTGTTTTGCTTCCGAACGAAATGGTATTTGAATAATATGTAAAACCATCAAACTGTTCTTTTAATTCAGGTTTTTCGTGGAAAATATATGGGACCAAATGACCGATTTGACGATCCATCATAATTACCACAACATTTTTACCATTCTTACTCAATTCAATTTTCGGTTTGTTCTGCTCTGCCGCAGCAATTACCGATGATGAATCTTTTAACTCTCCGAAGATGCCAAAAGCGTTTACCATCGTCATTCCGATAATTGCCAGACAGGATACTATAACTGCAATGCTTAAAATAACCGGCTTTTTCTTCTCTATTAACAATATAGTTATCGCAAGCAATACTAGTGCTGCTGCATTGGCCAAAATCGCTTTTCCACCTATTGTCGGAGCAGTGTCAAACTGAAAATCTGATGAAAAGTTCCCATAATTATCCCCGAAGAACATATAATCCATCAACGAACCCGCTGCTACAATAACTAGCATTATATTCATAACATGCTTTCCGTCATTACTGGCGAGCTTATAGAAAACTCCAAACCAAACAATAAAAGTTCCTACCGCAATAGCAAACGTGCTTACCAAATACCATATAGGAGAAGAATATGAAGATATATCAATGAACTCTTCAACCGAGCCATTCATAACAGCTGAAGGTATCAGCAATCCTGTCAAAACAGCAAGAAGAAGACATGATATGTAGTATAGCTTCAAGGGCAGTTTCCCCCCTGGAAGATATAATGATATGCTGTGGCTTTTCATCATACTAATTATTAGTGGTGCCTGGAAGAACAGCAGTGTGAAAACTACTATTACCTGCGTTCTCATGCTTTGCATCGGATTAACGAATAGCACATATATTAGTAATACAAAACCAATAGCAGATGCTGTATACCTAAGTATTTCCCCTGG
>CACYDC010000393.1 GCA_902773025.1 uncultured Ruminococcus sp. | reverse complement strand
GGTTTTCAATGGCAGACTGTGATGTTGCACTTGAAGATAAGGAGTGCATAGATAAATATAACCGTCCTGACGGGCAGAAGCTCAGAACGGAGTATCTGGAGGAGATGGAAAAGACACTTGCGGATAATAATATTCCTGCCGAATGCTTCGGAGAAGCACTTTTCAGGCTATCCATACAGAAGGGCGATAAAAAAACAGTGTCGCTTGCTTTTATCGGTACAGGCACAACAACAGACCAGTATGCATATATTGATGGTACACCTCCTGAAAGCATAGATGAGATCGCAATAAGCTATATAACAGCAGACAAGCTGAATGTTAAGATCGGTGATACTGTAATTGTAAAAACAGGCAGTGAAAATGAGGTATTTATTGTAACTGCATTGTTCCAGTCCATGAACAATATGGGTGAGGCCATTCGTTTCAACGAAAAGCTCCCGATGGATTTTTCCAAGGTTCTCGGCTATTTCAGCTATCAGATAAAATTTACGGATAACCCTTCGGCTTCGCAATTGAATGAAAGGTATGAAAAAATAAAAGAGCTGTATCCTGATTATAAGCTTCGTACAGCAAGTGAATATCTTGACTATTCCATCAGCGGTGTAGCCGGCGCAATGAGCGGTACAAAGAACTTTATCGTTCTGATGGTAATGATCATAAACATACTTGTTGTGGTTCTTATGGAAAAATCCTTCCTTACAAAAGAACGCGGCGAAATTGCACTTATGAAAGCAATAGGCTTTAAAAATCATACTCTTATCGCATGGCAGACGATCAGAATAGCCCTGCTTATGGCTTTAGCAGTAATAATCGCAGTGCTTCTCACAGAGCCTGCAAGTCAGTTTGCAGTTGGCGGGATTTTCAGAACAATGGGTGCAAAATATATCATCTTCGACTCAAATGTTTTGGAGGCATATATTCTTTATCCCCTTGCAGTATTTGCAGTGACTATACTTGCTGCAATGATAAGTGCATTTGGAATCAGAAGCATTTCTTCTCAGGAAGTAAATAATATAGAATGAGGTAATTGACATGAAAAAAATACTTGAAGTAACTGATCTTTGCAAAACCTATATCATTAACAAAAGACAGAATAATGTACTCCGAAATGTAAGCTTTTCGTTGAACGAAGGAGAAATGGTAGCCGTAATGGGACCGTCCGGCTCAGGAAAATCAACACTGCTGTATACCGTATCCGGTATGGACGCAATGACGGCAGGACAGTCGGTGTTTAACGGTAAGGATATCTCTAAACTGAAACCAAACGACCTTGCAGAACTCCGACTCGATGAAATGGGTTTCATATTTCAGCAGATGTATATGCTTAAAAATCTTAGCGTACTTGATAATATCCTCCTCCCTGCCCGTCAGTCAAAAGCAAACAAATTATCCTCAAAAGAAAAGCTTGAATACGGCAAAAAACTGATGCATAAGCTTGGCATTATTGAAATTGCAGATAATGACATAAACGAGGTTTCCGGCGGACAATTGCAAAGAGCCTGCATATGCCGAAGTATGATAAACAAACCTAAAATGATATTCGCGGATGAGCCTACAGGAGCTCTGAATCGTTCAAGCTCCGACGAAGTAATGGATGAGCTTTGTAAGATAAACAGCGAAGGAACATCTATTATTCTTGTCACACATGATGCCAAGGTTGCTGCGAGATGCAGCAGAGTGCTTTATATTGTTGACGGAAATATAAAAGGAGAGTATAATAATACTGATAATGATGCACGTAAGCGCGAAAGGTCACTGAACAACTGGCTGCTTGAAATGGGCTGGTAAAAATCAGTGTAAAGTTCGGAAATGGAGTGTTAAGCTGTGACAGATATTATAGTAGTGGAAGATAACATGGAAATGGCTGGACTTCTGTGTGATTTTCTGAGCGCTGACGGATATAATGTAGAGCACTGTGCAAGCGGAGAAAAAGCGCTTGAGATTTTTCATAAGTCCGGCGCAAAGCTTGTGATTCTCGACATTATGCTGCCCGGACTTGACGGCTTCGGTGTGTGTCGGAAAATACGTGAAAAATCAAATACACCTATTATTATCGTCAGCGCAAGAATCAAGAAGGATGATAAGCTTAACGGTCTTATTCTTGGAGCGGATGATTATATTGAAAAGCCCTATGATATCGATATACTTCTTGCAAAAATTAAGGGTATTTTTCAGCGTCGGTATAATTCTGAAATAATCACTGACGGCTTTCTGAAATTAGATAAAAGCAAACGAGTAGTATATAAGGGAGATAAAGTCATAGATGTTAATCAAAAGGAATTCGATCTGCTTTGTCTGTTAATGGAAAACATCGGTAAAACGCTGAACAAGGATTTAATCTTCAACAAAATATGGGGAATAGACAGCTTCTCTGAACAGCAGACACTGACAGTTCATATCAAATGGCTTCGTCAGAAAATCGAGGATGACCCTAAAAAACCTTCTCATATACTGACTGTATGGGGCATTGGATATCGATACGAGGGTGAAGTTACATGAAAGCATTTGTACGTTTATTTATAGCAGTAACTGCTGTTTTAGCCTTCCTTTGGGTAGGGGCGAATATATTTCTGAGTATATCAGATAAGGGTGACGAAGGTCGCCCTTATCGTGTTGAAGCACAGAGGATAGCTCATAAAATTGAAAAAGGCGAGGATTATAGCCTCGCCGATTACAACTATATAACTGATGTAACAATAGTTAATGAAATTTTTTCTGAGGGTGAAAGTGATTATCTTATAAAAAAAATTGGCGGTAAATATTACCGTTTCGATTACAGTATTCCGTCGGACCTACACAATACCGTACTTGTTTTCAATACTTTTTTTCTTATAATTTCAGTGATTGTACTTGGTACACTTTTGTATGTTTATTTCATGATCATTCGTCAGTTTGAAAAGCTGAGCGATTACCCCACTGAACTCTCAAAAGGAATTCTTACAAAACCTTTGAAGGAAAATAAAAGAGGATATCTGGGCAGATTTGTCTGGGGACTTGATCTTCTGCGGGAAAAACTCGAAAAACAAAGGGTCGAGGAGTTAGAACTTAAAAAGCAAAACAATACTATGTTGCTTTCTCTTTCACACGATATAAAGACTCCGCTCAGTATTATAGAATTATATGCTAAGGCCCTTGAAAAAGGTCTTTATAATGATGAAAGTAAAAAAATATCTATAGCTATGAGCATTCATGACAAATGTGAGGATATACGAAAATATGTCGATGACATCACAAAATCAGCCGGAAATGATTTCTTTGATGTTGAAGTAAATGTTAGTGAATTCTATCTTTCTGATCTTATAAACAACATCCGTCTGTTCTATTCTGATAAGCTTACTCTTCTTAAAACAGATCTTGTAATTAATAGTTATTCTGATTGCTTGATCTGCGGAGATATAGAACGAAGTGTTGAAGTATTTCAGAATATAATGGAAAACGCAATAAAATATGGTGACGGGAAAACTATTAAGCTTTTATTTTCAAGAGAAGAAGATTGTCAGCTTATACATATTTTAAACACCGGATGCATTCTTTCTGATACCGAATTACCCCATATATTCGACAGCTTCTGGAGAGGCTCTAATGTCAGCTCACAAAGCGGAAGCGGTCTTGGTTTATATATCTGCCGCAGATTAATGGAAAAAATGGACGGTAACATTTATGCAGAAATAAAAGATGGAGAGATGGGTGTTACCGTTGTTTTCCGAATGAAATAAAAAATTGAAGTATTTTGTCAGTATTACCGATTAATACTGAATAGAAAATATTGATCTGATTTGATCAAATATCAGTTTATTCCTGGCAGAGTGCCTGCGCTGTCGTGTTCACGTAGCCGCTCACTGCGTTCGCTGAAAAATCAGCATGATAATGTTGTTTCCGCGGTACTGAGTTAACTGCGTAATAATGTATCAGTCATGCGACAATGTCTTTCAAATCTCCCAGAATTATTTTACACTAACTTATGCCTGAAACAATGTGAAGTAGATGTGCGATACCTGGTATACTCTCCCCCTGCTGACTTGAAGTCGGGGACATCAGCGCTCCTGTCGCTATAAATAGAATATTATTCAGTTCATGTTTTTTCAGTTTCCCCGCAATATATGAGCAAAAAACCGAACCGCAGCATCCGCATCCGGATCCTCCGGCATGAACATCCTGACGATCACGATCAAATATCATTTTTCCACAATCATTATGAACTGATGATATGTCAATTCCTTCTCTGTGTAAAATCTTGATAAGAAGCTCAGAACCAATGAATCCAAGGTCACCGGTCAATACCAGATCATAATCAGATGGGGTCGTTTTACTGTCATCTAAAAAACTCATAATAGTATCGGCCGCTGCGGGTGCCATTGCCGCACCCATATTATTCGCATCTTTTATCTTATAGTCAGTTATTTTGCCGATTGTTACCTCTTTTATCAGACTTCCCGAACCGCTGTTATCAATCACTGCCGCTCCCGCGCCGGTAACTGTCCATTGTGCAGTAGGTGTTCGCTGTCCTCCGTACTCTATTGGCAAACGGAACTGTCTTTCCGCTGAACAGAAATGCGAAGATGTTACTGCCATTGCTCGTCTGCATGCACCGCTGTCAGTAAGAAGTGATGCAATAAGCATTGTCTGTGCCATCGTAGAACAGGCGCCGTACTGCCCAAGATACGGAATTCCAAGGCTTCTGAGTCCGAATGTAGATGATATACACTGGTTGAGCAAATCTCCCGCAAGAATAACATCTATATCATCAGTCGAAAGGTTTACCTTGTTTAATGCAAGTCTTGCAGCATCAGTTTGCAGTCTGCTTTCAGCCTTTTCCCATGAGCTTTGTCCGAGCATGTCATCATTGTAGGTACTGTCAAAATAGTCTGCAAGCGGACCGTCGCTCTCTTTATGCCCTGCTACTCCAGCAGTACTAATAATACCTATTTTGTTCGTAAGTCTTATTGTTCTCTTACCAGTTTTTACTGACATAGTAATCCTCCGTTTTCTTTTGTTTTTATTATTGACAAAGGAAAACGGATTCATTCATTTTAAATTATTATCTGAAATAATTTCTCTGATTTCATTTTCGGCTTGTTTTACTTCTTCATAAAAAGCTGATGAGGATATTCTTAGCGCGCCGCCTGCAAGGATAATAAGCTGTTCTGTTCCGTCAGAAGTTACAACACGTACTCTGTTTTTTCCTGCAAGCTTGTGTACAGCCTTTTCTATATACATATCTGCTGTTTCTGCTTCTTTTGTATATACAACACTTATATTATTATGCTTTTCTACTGTCTGAACATTTCCTTTTACTTTATAAGCATCAAATACAACTATCATTTCACATTTTTTATAGCCCTGATAGTTACATAGAATATTTATAAGACTGTTACGCGCAGCATCAAAATTGCTTTCTGCGATTATCCTGAGATTATCCCATGCAAAAATGACATTATAGCCGTCAACAAGGATATACTCATCTCCTGCAATTCTTTTTACAGGTTTCTGCGATACTTTTTCCGTATTCTTTCTGCTGTAGTCATAATTGATGCTTTGATTAGTTTTTTTACGCTTTATCGGCCCATATGTCTGTTCAAAGATACGGACAAGCTCCTTATCAAGCGCAAATAATTCACTGCTTTTTTGTAACCCTGAAAAATACTCTTTACGAAGCTGTGAGCTGTCTGAAGTATTTATTTTATTCAAAACGGAAGGCAAATGCATATGGTTCTTAACTTCATTCCATTTTACGTTATATCCTGCTCCATGAGAACAAAAAACTGAATCTCCAGTATTTTCAATATCACTGTCAGGATTATATGCAAACATTGAAATAACCTCTTCTGTATTATGACATGGTTCATATCCTTTGATTCGGCACATTAGTTTTCCCATTCCATGAGTATATCTCATAACCTCCATACCATAATCATTCATTTCTGAAACCGGGGCAATTCCGTTAATTACGGTATTTCCTTCCTTTATTTCCGGAGGTGAAAATCTTCCGCTCATTTGATGTATATCGGAAATGGCTTTCCCTACATTTTCATTTGGTATTTCAAGAGTAAATTCATAAACCGGTTCAAGCAATATACTGTGCGAGCTTCGTAATCCCTGACGAATAGCCCTGTATGTTGCCTGCCTGAAATCTCCTCCCTCCGTATGCTTAAGATGTGCCTTGCCTGATTCCAGTATTATTTCAACATCAGTTATAGGAGATCCGGTCAGTACGCCAATATGAGTCTTTTCTTTAATATGAGTCAATATCAGCCTCTGCCAATTCCTATCCAGCATATCCTCACTGCAATTATTTCTGATAACTATACCGCTGTTTCTTTTACCCGGTTTAATAATTAGATGTACTTCCGCATAATGCCGAAGCGATTCAAAGTGGCCTATTCCTTCTACAACATCTGTTATTGTTTCTTTATATATTATATTACCCTTTCCGAATGTTATATAGATTCCGAAACGTTCTTTTATGATTTCCCGCAGTATTTCAAGCTGTATTTCTCCCATGATCCGGACTTGTATTTTCTGATATCTTTCATTCCATGTAACATGAAGCTGAGGATCCTCCGCTTCCAGATTTTTCATCAATGAATACATTTTGTGAGCATCTGTCCCCTCAGGCAACACGGCATTATATGTTAATACAGCTTCTGTAAGCGGTTGTATATCACTTTTTTCTTCACCAAGACAATCTCCCGGCACAGCAAAAGATATTCCTGTTAATGCACATATACTACCGGCATCAGCAGTTTCTTTTGCAGTAAATTTATCTCCCGAGTAAACTCTGATCTGATTAACTTTTTCTCCGTTAAAATTTTTATCACTTTGAAGAACATCCCTGACCTGTAGTTTACCTCC
The DNA here is from genome assembly GCA_902773025.1 of uncultured Ruminococcus sp. GTDB lineage: Bacteria > Bacillota > Clostridia > Oscillospirales > Acutalibacteraceae > UBA1213. Next base: position 1,834 of record CACYDC010000393.1, on the reverse strand, counting down.
GGTAACCTTAATGTGAGTCAATCTGGTTCCCTGTTTATCCTCAGAAATTTTAAATACCTTGCCACTGAAATTTTGGGGATATTCTCTCTGAAGTGTATATTGTTCAAACATATCAAGAAAAGCTTCAATACCCTTCAGTTTTAATGCCGAACCAAACATACACGGAAATATTTTTCGTTTTTGTATTCCAACAGAAATTTCGTTTATTTCTACTATATTATTCTTTTCATATAAATCTAAAAATTTGTCATCACACAACGCTATATTTTCATAAAACGTATTACTTTTGCGATCACTGAAATCAATACAATTCTCGCTCAGCTTATCCTTTATATCATTAAAAACGATATCAATCTGTGCATTATCAAGATCAATTTTATTTACAAAAATAAAACATGGAACACTATATTTTTCAAGTAGTTTCCATAGAGTCATAGTATGACTCTGTATACCTTCTGACGCGCTGATTACAAGTAAAGCATAATCAAGCACCTGTAAAGTACGTTCTGTTTCCGCTGAAAAATCCGCATGTCCGGGTGTGTCTATTAAAGTAAACTCTGTGTTTTTATACGTAAATACAGCCTGTTTTGAAAATATTGTTATTCCCCGTTCTCTTTCCAATGAAAAAGTATCAAGAAACGAATTCCTGTGATCTACCCTTCCAAGTTTTTTCAGTGTTCCGCTACAGTACAATAAGGCCTCAGAAAGTGTTGTTTTACCGGAATCTACATGAGCAAGGATACCCATAACTATATTTTTCATTAATATATCACCTCCACTAAATTTGTTTATCTTCAAAACATTCATTATTTTTACCCTTTGTCTGCGAATTTATAGTTGTAATTTTACCATAGATTCAGACAAGAGTAAATAATTTTACACAAAAAATCCTTCCTCGAAACTGCATAGCAACTCAAGGAAGGAATATTTTTTTCTTTTCATAATTCTCATTTATGGTAATACACAAACTAATAAAGTAAAACCATCTATTAAGATTTTCATTTATAATTTGTTATTCTGTAAGTATTCTTTTACAATCTGCAAAACCTTCATTTCCCGTTTAATCATAATCTCATTAAAATTGTCATTGCTGTGATATTCATAATTCGCTTTTATAGCGTCATCTATATCTACAATTCGCAATGAAAACTCCGCTTCTCTTTCGTAATCATCCAATTCCTGTTCGTAAATTTGATTTTCTGTATTACAAAGAAAATAAAAATTTTCCTGCTCAAAAATAGTATTGGCAGAATAATTGCTATTTTGACGACGCATAACACTTCCGAATTCTTTTACACTGACGGGAATAACATTCAATCCTACTTCTTCTCTGACTTCTCTGATAAGCGCAGTTTTCATGTCTTCATTTTCTTTTATTCCTCCACCAGGAAATTTATAGTATTTCTCTTTTTCACTATAAACGAGAATAATTTTGTTGTTTTTTATAATAATACCTCTCGCTGATGGCCTTTTAAATACCTTGTAGTCGTTTTCGTAATCCTTTAGGTCTATAACAAAAAGCTCTTTCATTTTTATCACTCCAAATTACCAGATTTTTTGCTATTCACTATTATCAAATATATATAGCTAAAACACAAATTCAGAATCCGACTCCATTATCCGTATAACAGATAGTAGAATCGGATTCTGGTCAACTTTTAGAAATCAAAATGAATAGTACGAATAATTCTGACAGAATTATTTGACAGTAATTGTAAAATCCTTTGAGGAAACTGTGCCAGTATTATCCTTAACGCTTATCTTTACATAGTAAGTTACAGCTGTACCGGGTGTAAGAGTTGCTGTTGCGGCTGTGCCGTATTCTGTACCCTTT
>CACYDC010000392.1 GCA_902773025.1 uncultured Ruminococcus sp. | reverse complement strand
TCCTCTTACCAATAACGTGCGTGTGTATGCTAAAATGCTTTCTGATCCGAGAGATGAAGATACGGATCATGATGGCATAGAGGATCATGATGATACTGACCCGTTACACAAAGGAATGGCTGGCGGTATTGTCGGAGAACTGAGCATAGTATCGTACGCTGATATGCCTGATCATCCCGGAGGACATTCTTTTTTAATCTATCATAGTTTCGTAAATGATATCATAAACGTAAGTAAACTAAAAAGTGGTTTTAAGGCAGACAAAAAACCAAATGGAGCGATTAACTGGATAAGATCATATGAAACATATTATGAGATTCAAAGAGGGCATTATATAACTTTTGGAGCTATGACGGATTCTACAGCGGGGGCTTTACTGAATTCTATTCCTGATAATCTTTCATCGTTGCTTGACAATAGAGGCACAGAGGGTGGAGTGTATTATAATGAAGAAGCTAACAGTTTATTAGCAGAAGGTGATCTTCACTATGATTATCAACCAAATTCTTGTTTGTCGTCAGAGCTTACTGATACTCAATTAAGCCAATTGTTAAATTATTTAGGAGATAACAATTATTACAATCTTCTATATCATAATTGTTCTACTGTAGCAAGCGGAGCTTGGAATTATATATTTAATGATAATCTTAATGCTCGGATCACGTTAGTCAGTTATAATATTGCTTCAGTTACAGGTATAACAATTGTGTCTTTTGATGCTCCCTTAATGCTGAGGGTTGATATAACAGGCAGGAGCAATTTGACATATTGCTTCGATGACCTTGTTTACCATTTCAGCGAGGAAAGAGGATTAATATGAAAAAAATAAACAATTCATTAGGAACTGTCGCAATAATTGATCTTTCGTATATTTACATTTCTTTTATTTTGGCTTTTATGTGTATAATTATCAGAGATGACTATATCGGAGATGTGATTCCCGGGTATTATAATATCCACACAGATATAAATATGCTGAATTATTTTATCACACAGGAAGCAAATTATTTGCTGATCGTTTCAGCATTGGTGACAGGTTTTATTGCTGTCAATGCTGTTATGCTGTTCATATGCAAAAGAAAAGCTTCAGAAATTCCGGAGCATAGAAAAAAATGTCTCTATATGTCCTTCGGGATATTCGCTGTAAATATGGCAGCTGTTTTCATTTCCGGCTTCATAGTGTCCGATAAGTTCACTTCGGGTGAGATAATTGAAATTGCAGAAAACTCCGGGAATATTCTTCAGGTAACAGCTCATCATATGTATTTTCTTATTGATATAATATTTTTTGTTTTTTTGATCGAGGTCACTGCCGCACTGGTTATAAAAAGAACTTTGGTATATGATAGGCTACTGTTTATAATTTTTTCTTCCGTGCCGTTTACGATTTGTCCGTTGTTTTTTGTTTAAATGCAGGAAGGGTGAGCCGGATTGAAACTTATAGCAAAAATTATTATTGCAGTAGCAGGAGTGTTTATAGTTTTAGATGGGTCGACACTGTATATCAATAGCTACAGATACAATGATGTTTATATCCCAGAATATCTGAGACTGCAAAGTGAAGCAGAGGATCAGCTAAGGGATAACAAAGGCTATTTTGAAACTGTTGCAGGAGCATTTGCAGATAAATACGGAGAATTGTTCACACTGCAGGAGAATGAAGCTGATTCGGGCGAGATATATTATATTCCCATCGATGACAGTCTGAGAATTGATCACGGAGAAAATGCGACTTCAAACGTAATAGTTGAAGAAAACATACCAAAGCAGAAAAAATATACTTTCACACAGGAACAGGCTAAAGCAATGAAATACATATTATCTGAGTTGGATTATGCCTATATAAGATATTGTTTATTGAATGATGGAAGATTCTATGTATATTTTTGTAAAGATGGTATATTGAAAAAGCCGTTTTTCGCTGTAGCAAATAACACTATTCCCGATGATGCTCTCGATTTCGGATTTGTATATTCGTCAGACGGCAAAACTCTTCCGATACAGGCACAGCAGATATTTTACACGGAAGAAGAAAGAATTTTAGATACTGCCTGGTATCGTGTATATGGATTGCAGTAACATAGCGGGAATTATTTACACCCCCACCCCGCCCGCAGAATACGGGTGCAGAGGCTCTCTGCCCCCGCGGACCTGCGGGGGACGGGGAAATATTTTACTCGGAGAGTGATTATCTGCACTTTGCAAGCTACTATGCAGATCTTATCAATATTGATATTGACAGCGATAGTGACGGACTGCCTGATTATTATG
>CACYDC010000391.1 GCA_902773025.1 uncultured Ruminococcus sp. | reverse complement strand
TTTGAAAAGATCCTCCCCGATAAATGCTCTTTTGAAAAGTAATATCTTCAGCATTTGAAATGCAAGAGGATTGTTTCATGATTAACAAGTGCCTTTTACTGATCCCGCATCAGGATGACGAGACGCATCTTGCGGGTTATACGCTGAACGCCTTGCACAGGGCGGGTGTGGAAATATTTGTTTTGTATTCCACAAACGGTGACTGGAAGTATCCTGCAGATATCAGAATAAAAGAAGCAAAAGCTGCGTTAAAGTGTTTATGTGATATACGGGATGATCATATACTGCTCCTGGGATACGGGGACGCATATAATAATGAAAACCATACCCATTGCTTTTATGCGGACAATACTCCGGCAATTTCGGCATCCGGACATTCCGAAACATACGGCGCCTGCGGGATAAATGATTACGCATACAGCAGGAAACATGCACACAGCCCATACATAAAGCAGGAATATGTGAATGACCTGGCGTGCGCAATATCGGATATAGAGGCCGATCTGCTGATTTGTGTGGATCTGGACGAGCATCCGGACCACAGGATGCTGAGTCTCTGCTTCGAAGAAGCTATGGGAACTGTTCTTTTCGGGAAGAAGAACTATCATCCAGTCGTCTGGAAAGGCTTTGCATACTGTAATGCATATACTGCCGCAGATGACTTCTACAGTGACAGGCTGAATGAAACAGTAAGACCGATGGTTGGCGTTACTGAAAAGTATAAATTTGACTTGATTGACACCAGTATTTACAGATGGGAAGACCGTATCCAGGTTCACGTTTCACCGGAATTCAGCAGAAGATATTTTTTGACGAATATTAAGGCAAAGGCGCTGAGCAGACACAAATCCCAATATGTGATTCTTCGCGCAGGGCGGATCATTAATGCAGATGAAATTTTCTGGCAAAGAAGGACAGACTCTGTTTCCTATACCGCGTCTGTTTCCGCAGAAAGCGGAAATGCGAAAAGGCTGAAGGATTTTCACCTGATTGATTGCAATGAAATTGACAGTGAAAACCCGGATCTGGACTATGGCTTGTGGAGTCCGGACGACGGGCAGAAAGAAGCGGTATTTGAGTGGAAGACCCCACAAGAAATCTGCAGCTGCCGGTTATACGGCAATATTGCCGCAACGGGAAGAATAAAGAAAATAAGGATTGAATTCAGTAACGGATTTGAGATTATGGCGGGACCGCTGCCTGAACGTGGGAATCCGCTTTGTATTGATTTTGAGCCGCAAACCAATATCCGTTCCGTAAAGATCAGAATTGTGGAATGCGAAGGAACCGGATGGGGTATTTCGGAATGTGAGTTTTATGCGGATCAGCAGGATGACCGTTCCGCATCTTTAGCGGAATATCTCAGTTATTCCGGGACGCAGCCGGTCGACAGGAGCCTGTTTTTGACAAGGACTATTAACAACCTGTATTTGGCCTTTGTCCGGGTGGATAAGTTCCTGCATCGGGCAATCAGATTTGCACGCAAGAAAGGCTTCAGGGGACTTGTAAAAAAACTGGGAAAATAAACAGAAGGAATAGTCCGGAGGATCAGATGGAAGCATTCTATATTGTCCGGGAAAAATCGAACACAGAAAACAGATATAATGCCGGATCCAAGGCCAGGGAAGATGTTGATGCCATTGTAACCCGTATGGGAGCCGAACCGCTGGACTGCGAATTTGATTTTACGGACAACAGGGCGTCTTCCGGCAGACTGAAGAAAATACTGTACCATTACAAAACGATGGATTCCTGGATACATCAGCTGAATAAGATTGGCGCAAACAGCACAATCGTATTCCAGTTTCCTGTAAAAGCGCATACTGTATTATTTGGTTCTGTAATAACGGAACTGAAAAAACGCAATATCAGGACAATTGCAATTATCCATGACCTGGATACGCTTCGAAATGCTGCTTTTTACGGCGCTGCTCACGGTTACCGGCTGAAACAGGAAGAAATCAAAGTATTGAAGCAATTTGATTTTATCATTGCCCATAACAGGAAGATGATGAAATCATTGACCGATAACTTCGGAGTCGATGAAAAGAAACTGATATCCCTTGAGATTTTTGATTATCTGATTCCGGATGAAGTCATCGGCATGCCGGATAAAAAGGAAATCCAAATGGACAGCATCATCATTGCCGGAAATCTTGATCCTGACAAATGCGGAT
>CACYDC010000390.1 GCA_902773025.1 uncultured Ruminococcus sp. | reverse complement strand
CCAGTCGATTATTCTCTGGTCAAAGTCATCGCCGCCGAGCCTGTTGTTACCGGCTGTAGCAAGTACCTCTGTAACGCCGTCGCCCATCTCGATGATAGATACATCGAATGTACCGCCGCCGAGGTCGTATACCATTACCTTCTGGTCATTTTCCTTGTCAACGCCGTATGAAAGAGCAGCCGCTGTAGGCTCATTTATAATTCTCTTTACCTCAAGACCTGCGATCTTGCCAGCGTCCTTTGTAGCCTGACGCTGAGCGTCTGTAAAGTATGCCGGTACTGTGATAACAGCCTGTGTAACTGTTTCGCCAAGATATGATTCAGCATCCTTCTTAAGCTTTGTAAGGATCATAGCTGAAATCTCCTGAGGAGTATACTGCTTGCCGTTTACCTTTGCCTTATAGGAAGAACCCATCTCTCTCTTTATGGAAGCGATAGTATTGTCAGGGTTTGATACTGCCTGACGCTTAGCTACCTGACCTACAAGTCTCTCGCCGTTCTTTGCAAACGCAACAACTGAAGGTGTTGTTCTTGAACCTTCTGCATTTGCGATAACTACAGGCTCGCCGCCTTCGATAACTGCTACACATGAGTTAGTTGTACCAAGATCGATACCAATTGTCTTTGCCATAATAATTTCCTCCAGAATCTTTATTTTTATTCATTATTGTTTTATTTCAAGCTGATTATTTCACAGCTGTTCCGACTTAAATATGGTCTTACTGTGCTACAGTGACCATTGCGTGTCTGATGATCTTGTCTCCTATCTTATATCCCTTCTGATAAACAGAAGCAACATAATCTTCTCCAAGTTCATCGTCATCCACTCTCTGAACCGCATTATGGAATTTCGGATCGAACTCATCTCCGCGCTCGCCAAATTCCTCAATATTCATTTGTTTGAAAGCATTTTCAAACTGTTTCTTGATCATTTCAAGACCTTTTTTAAATTCGTCACCCGCATTTTCGCTTGATGCAACGGCAAGAGCAAAATTATCTGCGACAGGTAAAAACGCTTCCACCGTAGCAGCTACCGCATTATCAAAAGTAGCAAGCTTTTCTTTTTCCGTTCTCTTACGGAAATTATCATACTCAGCTGCCATCCTCAGAAATTGTTCCTTCTGAGTCTCAGAATCCTTTTTCAGTTTTTCATATTCTTCCTTTAATTTATCGTATTCTGCCTTTGTCACGGTGTCTCCATCGTTTTCTTTTACGGCAGCTGCATCAGCCTTTGAAGCAGACTTTGCCGTTTTTTTCCTTGCCAAGACACATTCTCCTTTCTTACATCGAAATGCCTGTCAGTCGATCTCTAAAAATTCCCTGAGAAGCCTGCCGACCGTATCCGCCGTATATTCAAGAGCCGCCGTAACCTTAGGATAATTCATCCTCACAGGACCTATCACTGCCAGCATGCCGCAGCAGCACGGATTCGCCTCATAGCGGGAAACAACTATGCTAAGATCACGCAAAGCCGGGTCATTCATTTCACTTCCTATAAGTACGCTTGCCTTTGTTTCCGCTGATCTTATAAGCCTGCTCAGCTCGCCCGAATGTCCCAGCAGCTCCATTACCCTTTTGCCGGATGCTGACGTCAGCTGAGGCATAAGAAACAGGTTTGACTGTCCCTTTATGAAAACCCCCGTATCCGCCGCCTGCTTAGCGGTATCTGATACAGCCAAAAGAACATTCGACAGCAGCATGGACATATCGCCAAGAGAAGCTGCCGCACTTTGCATGAATGCCGGAGTAACACCCTTGACGCTCATTCCTGCAAACCTCTCGTTCATGGTTTTCTCGAACATACCTATTATTTCCGGAGTGACAACATACTCGCACCTGAACAGTCCCGTTTTGACAGAACCTGTTGACGTAATAAGAACTATCATCGCCGTGTATCTTCCTGTCTGAACAAAGCGGATATTTCTTATCACTGCCTCATCACCAAGAGGTGCAGAAGCAACAGAAGCATATCTTGTCATTTCAGACAGCAGAGACGCCGCACTTTCAAGCAAATGCTCCGGCGCATCCGACCCCAAATACAAGGTGCTGTCTATCTGTGACTTCTCATATTTTGTCAGTTGAACATCCTTCATCAGCTTATCCACATATATCCTGTATCCAAGCTCAGTGGGTATACGTCCTGACGATGTGTGCGTTTGTTCCAAAAGACCGATCGAGGCAAGCTCTGCCATATCATTTCTTATTGTCGCACTGGAAACATTAAACTCAAGGCTTTCACACAAGGTTTTTGATCCCACTGGTTCTCCGGTTCTGATATAAGCTTCTACGACCGCTTCAAGGATCTTCATTTTTCTTTGAGCCGGTTCCAATCAAGCCACCTCCCGGCGCAGTTCCGGATGAGCATTCACCGATCTGTACACAGTCAACACATTTCCGCCTGTCCGCCGATTCATTAGCACTCTCGACATCAGAGTGCTAATCTATTTATAGAGTAACACCTTTTTCCTGAATTGTCAACACTTTTTCGATTACTTTTTTGTTACAATTCAATTTTTTACTATAAATCCAATTATATTATATGTTATTCCGGCACTCAGTATACCCAAGTGCTGATATACAGTTTTATTTTTTGTTTACAGATATTTTTTTAACCGATTTTCCTATAACCCTATAGTTTTTTACAAGTATATCCATAAACCAGTCCTCGGCATTATTTTCGTTTTCTATTTTGTAGGTATAAATAATACATTTCTGTCCGCTGTACGGTTCAAGGTCAAAGCCCTGTGATCTTTGCAGTTCATTGTATTCTTTGTACACACGGCTGAATTTTTGAGGAATAGTAACTTTTTGTATCATCACCGGATTTTCACCAAGCTTTAGTCCGAATTGAGCGGCAAATCGTTTATGGTCGTCTATTGTTTCGGCACGTACAGAAAAGCTTTGCCCGTTAAAATTTATGTGGTCATTATCCATTATCCCTGTCAAAAAAACAAAGGAAACAGCAAACACTGCAATTCCGACAATGCAGACAATAAGCCGTCTTTTAAGTTTATTTGTCATAAAAACACTTGCCAATTCAATATACCTCCAAAACAGAATGTCAATTTCCTCCAAATGATGTACGTATATACAAAAACCACAAATCAAAGATTACTGTAAAAAAATCAGCGCATAATATCTAAGGCTGTGATATGCCGTAATAAAACATGAGGTGATCATATATGAACGATAACAAATTTCTGAATAAAAAGGACATAGATCTTCCGGGAACACCTTTCGACCTTTTCGTGACAGAAAAAAACACCGGCACCGGTACAAGAGTAATACCAACCCAGTTTCTTCTTCCGTATCAGCCAACACGCTTCAATCTTATCAGAAACATCATTCCGGAAGATAACGAAACAACAGGCATTATGTTTTCTTAAGCATCACAGACACCGGCTGAATTGTTATCCTGAGCGCATAGAAGGTTCTTTATTGACAGTTGGAAGTCGGAAGTTGACAGTTTACAGTTAAACATAAAACTAAGCTTTTAATCTAAGAGAACCCCTCCGCCTCGCTGCGCTCGGCAGTGCTTTAGTTCTTGAAGAACTTGCAGTGGCAAGCGGCGAAATTATGGAGGGGTTAAACAGCTCTGAACTCTGCACTCCTGACTCTGAGCTTTATCAACTCCACACTCATAATGCTTTTAGCTTACAACTGATAACTTACAGCTTATTAAAAATATTTATGCTGACAAGGCGCAAATAATCACATATAAGACTCTGCCGCAGCTTTAAAAACAAAGCTTTAAATAAAAATATCATATGGATTTATATCTTTATAGGCAAAATAACTATGAAGTATTATCAATCATTGTGCAATATGATAAAAATAAAAAATCTTTTAAAATCACTTTTATTAATTTGTGCTATATGGTATAATGTAGTAAGTGATTTACTAAAGTATTCATACAGTTCCTTGATACTGCGGTGTATTGAACTGTCTGTGAAACGATAAATCGCATTGTTCAGCAAATCTTTTGAATTGGAGGCAAAAATATGTATTATCTTGGAATCGACCTTGGAGGCACTAATATCGTT
>CACYDC010000389.1 GCA_902773025.1 uncultured Ruminococcus sp. | reverse complement strand
ATTTAACTGAACGCTTTCATCAGTTGGTGTAGCTGTAACTCTTATAAAAAGATTTGGAATATCCTTTTCAACTTCCGAACTGTCAAAACATATATCAAAGGAGTCTTTATAAGGTGTTCCACCTGCAAGAGTTTCACCTACATACGTATATGTAAAATCTTCCGTATTTAAATTATGAGCTTCTGCGCTTACCGCTTCATTGTTGTCCATCTTTTTCTGTACATAGAATATCTTTGTTGTTCCATCGTTCTTTGTTTGAATAACATCTACTTTTTCATACTTATCATTAGCAAGATTATATTTTACAAGTTCTGCTTTAAGATCGTAAGTGATTATAGCGTGTGCCGGATTGCTTTGGTCAAGCTGATCATAGTTACACACCGTAACATTACATATATAATTTCCTTCCGCTATGGTGCGGAGATTTTTAACTATCAGTTCACCAGGTTCCATATAATTCGAAGAAAACACAGTACTGCTTGAAGCCTGCGTCGAAACAACACGCTTGACATCAACGGTTCCATTATATGCCGAATACACTATTATCATAGTACCAAGCATGAAAGTTGATACCAGCATCCAGATTGTGATAGGGTATTTAATTATTTTCCTGATAACGCCTTTTAAATTTATGCTCATTGTTTTCACCTCGTTCTTTGATTATGTCAGGGTGAAGGTGCATCGTCATCCGTATAAGCATTCTGTTTTGCTGAAATATAGATAATATCTGTTTCCTTATTATTAAATGCATAATCCCAGTATTCTCCATCACCTATTGTAATATTGCTATTAACACTCCATTTCAGTTTGATTGCAAAATAGTCTCTTGTCTTACTTCCATCTTCATTCTCAGTAAGTTGAGGAATCTGCCTAGCTATACTGTAGAGAGGTTTCACATATTGGTTGACATTATCTTTTGTAATATCATAATTGCGCCTGTTTGCAGCTAAAGTATTTTCATTTCCGATAATTCTGGAGCCAGAAGCATCAGGATTCACATCAGTAAGAATGATTCTACCACTCGTAGTAATGGCATCTGTAATATTAGTCATCACCCCATAGTGAAGAACTGTTTCGGAATCTGAATTTCTGGTATGGTCAGTATATTCTATATTACCATTTTCATTCTCCTTCACACGATAAAGCTCATAAGTAAAAGGAATATTTGTTGTATGTGTGAGCTGAATGTCATAGGCAGAATATTTTCCTGGTTCGACAGAGAAAACAACAAATTTCTCCGTTCCTCTTGATACGTCTATATTTTCAAGACTGATATACAAAGCAGGATCATCACCGCCTGATGCAAGATTGATAGATGGTGGCTCCTTTATTTTGCTCATAGCTTCTATCTTATTTTGAAAGGCAAACCATGCAAAAGCCGGAATTGATGCAGTACAGAACAAGGCTATTCCAAGCTGTATTCTCATGGGGAGCGACAATTTTTTAATCATTTCAAATATGTTTTTCATTGTCGTTTCCTCCTTCTATGATTCTTCTTACTTCACCTGCATGGACAGTATCACATAAGAAATACCGTTTCCTATTTCAAGATCCGCATTATCATATCTTATATTATAATAGTTATATATTGATGTTGAATAAGTACCATACAAGCTTGTCAAATCAGTCTTTACCTTTTCTACGCTATTGCTGCAATCCTTAAAAAAGCCATCCTTGTTCCTTGCAATATATGCTATCATTTTTTCGTGTTCATTAGAATCATATATAATATTAGTACTGTCTGTCAGGTCACTTAGGTGTTCTGGCCAGTACCAGTAAATTGTGGTATATGTATTATCCCCTTTTAAGTAAGTCTGGTTTTTCAATATCTTTTCGAGAGTTTCATTGTTATTATCAATAAGATTACTGTATTTGTTTGTCGTTGGATCGTAGTCTGCAAAAAGTAGTATGTGCGCACCAAGATAATTCGCAAGAGAAGTATCTCTAATTTCCGTAATAGTAGTTGTGGGATTTCCGTCCTCGTCCTCAGCATTCTCTTCCAAATATGCCTTGATTTCAAAAAGGCAGCTCACTGTTACAGTATCTACACCTTGCGGACTGACGCGAAATTCTAAGCTTCCATGATCACCTGGCTCAAGTGCCGGTTCTTCCTCGTCTTGCTCTATAGCATCATTATGATTGTCTAAATTGTGTGCTGAACTAATTTGCCATTCCGCTGCTTCTGACTTCAGCTTATCATATTTGTTTT
>CACYDC010000388.1 GCA_902773025.1 uncultured Ruminococcus sp. | reverse complement strand
TCTTGTTACAGGCTTTCGACAGCTTGATCCTATCGGAAAAGGCAGAATTCTTGAAAGAATTGATATTATGTTATCAATTAAAAAAAATAACCAGCCGCACTCCTGCTGATCAACACAGTAGTGCGGCTGATATTTTTGCAGAAAAAAGGATGTGCCGCCCGGCATCGAATCATTATAAACCTCATTAATATCGATAATACTTTCGTCTTGTATGTCCCCCAAATACCAAAGATTAAATATTGAATGAAAAATAGGAATAAAAGAAAGGGGAGAGGTAGATATCTTATCATTCAATATGAATGGTAATTATTTAGATAAAGAAAAATGATACTGCTGTCAAATATTACACCTTATAATGATATTGGATAATATAAAAAAAGCGCCGCGTATTATTTAAAACCGGGAAATAATATTCCACACAAATTCCTAAAACATTCCATCAAGATTCCAATGGGCTATTATATTATATTTTCAACAAAGAAAACAAAACTTATCCGGAGGAATTGAAAATGAAAAATAATATTTCATCCAATAAAACAGACAGCTTTGACAAGGAATACTGTGAAAGCCTGAACAGGCTTTACAACGACAATACTGGTCTGTCAGAAATAAAGTGGTTTTTTAACCGGGTATATGACTGGGCTTATGAAACAGATGGTCTGTCTCCCGATGTTGTAATTCTCGGAACCGCCGTTCCGGAGGAAATCGTTTTGGCATCAGGCGCAAAACCCTATTGGATCATAGGCGGCAGCCTCGGTTCAACTGCATGGTCTGACGATCTTGTTCCCAGAGATACGGACCCCGTAAGCCGTTCCGTTTTCGGCTATATAAAAAGACCCGAAAGCGCTGATTATTCAGATTCTTTGTTTGTCATCCCGCTTTTAAATGACAGCATGAGAAAGATCGCTTATGATCTTAAAAGCGATGGGCGCAGGGTATGCCTTATTGATATACCGCCGGACAGAAGAGATAAAAATGCCGCCGAAAAATATGCCGCGCAGCTTAAGTTATTGTGCGAAGTCGTTTCCGAAAAGGCAAAAGCAAGAGTAACAAGAAGCTCTGTTGCCTGCGCAATGAAAGCTGTTTCAGATGCAAGAATAACCATGCGGAAATTTCTGCGTATATCAAAGGGACAAACGGATATAATTACTGACGCAGCAAGACAGTTTGTACTTAATTCATATTATATGTCACCCTCACCTGATGAATGGACATATCATACAGAATGTCTTATCCGCGAAATAGAATATAAACTCGGCCGGACGAAAAAAAGCAGTTCAGCTCATCCTTCGGTCATGCTTTTAGGTTCTCCTGTTCTTTTTCCGAATTATAAAGTACCGTTCCTCGTAAGTGACTGCGGACTTGAAATAAGCGAAGCAGCAGATTATCTCTCAATGAAGTCATTTGTCACATATTCGCGAAAAGCATTGTGGGGAAGCCGTAACAAGCTGATAAGAAATATCGCGTCAGCATGGCTCAGACACGATTCCAGTCCGGCATATATAAAAAATGACGCATTGTTCGATTATGTATCATGGTTCGTACAAAATGAAAGGATTGAGGGAGTAATCTATCATGTGCTCAAGGGACAGATAGAATATGATTTCGAGCTTGAGCGCTTTGAAACAATGCTTTCAAAATACGGCATACCTGTTTTCAGGCTTGAAACAGATTATCAGTATCAGGACGTTGAACAGCTGAGAATACGTATGGAAGCATTTTCGGAAATGCTGACACAGAAAAGATACCGTGAGGTGAAAAAAGCATCATGAAATCTATAAAGAAAATAGTAATAGCCTCAGTTATATGTATCACTGTCGGAGCATTGGCATATTTTGCATATCTGTTTCCGTTCTATGAACCTGAAACAAGCGACTTTTCGACAAGCATAGAAAAAATCTTGTCAGCGGATTATCTGACAGCGCTGATACCCCTGTTTATAATAATAGGACTGACAGCGGCAGGTATCATACTTGTGGTAATACTCAGAAAAGCACTTGCAAAGGCGGATAAAAAACATTCCCGTTTTGCAGACGCACGAACAGGCAGACAAAGGGGTACTGCTCCAAAGCAGAAGCCGGTATGGTTTATGATACTTCGCTGGACGATAATGATTATTTTCGCATTCATAGCAATATGGGGCGGACTGATATTTGGTATGGGAATGTCCGCGCTTAGCGTTCCGGTGATTTCTTGTCCGTGGAACACGGAGGAAATGACATCATCAAGCTGCTATTATCTTTCACATCTGAACGAACTTTTCGAACTGCCGTGGCAGAACATACTTATATTCTCTG
>CACYDC010000387.1 GCA_902773025.1 uncultured Ruminococcus sp. | reverse complement strand
CTGTGTCCATTTCCAGAACATTACATCCTCATAAAGCAGTCTGAGATAGTAATCTATTGTATCGGGATTACGATATTTGATAAGGTGATCGGGCCAATCCGTCCACGGCTTATCATCAAAGAATTTCTTAACAGCCATATACAGCGCATAATCTGTCAGCCAGCTGTTTTCATCTCTCATGAAATCCCAGAATTCCTGCTGATCCTTTTGTTTAAAAGCCTCATATGCCTGTCTGAGAACATCAAAACGCGTATTGTACATCAATTCATAATCAATATACTGTTCATTTGATCCCCAGTCGATCTTTTTAAGATCGTCCCTTATCAGAAGCCCCTCGTCACAAAGTATATCGAGATCGATCATGTAAGGGTTGCCCGCATATGTAGAGAACGACTGATACGGTGAATCTCCGTAGCTTGTCGGACCCACAGGAAGAAGCTGCCAGTACTTCTGACCGGAAGCTTTCAGAAAGTCCACGAATTCATACGCAGCCTTTCCCATTGTGCCTATTCCATATGGAGAAGGCAGTGAAGTTATGGGCATAAGAATGCCTGCACTTCTTGGCATAGATAAATCATCTCCGTTCCATTATATTATATTTTGTTTCTATTTTCCATAAATAGTTTCAAATGATTTAAAACTTTTTACATTCGTTATATATTTTATCACGATTATCTTATTTAATCAATAGTTTTGCACAAATTTTAATGTTTATTTAACAAAAAAATAATTATTGAGAATTTATTATTGACAAATCGCATATACTTCTTCAACTGCAAGGGCAATTGATTCCATCGCAGCAAGTTTTCTTATCTGTTCACGGTCATTTTTATTATTCTCATTCAACATAAGTCTTACGCTGTGTGTCCCTTTTTTACTGCTTATTCCGACATACACCGTTCCCACGGGTTTTTCCGCTGTACCTCCTGACGGTCCGGCAATGCCTGTAGTTGCAATACCGATATCCGCTCCCGAAAGCCTTCTTATTCCTTCTGCCATTTCGCAGGCCGTCTGTTCGCTGTATTCCGTATAAACATCAAGAGTTTCCTGTCTGACTCCTAAAACCTCACTCTTTATCCTGTTAGAGTAGGAGCAAATGCCAAGCTCGATAACCTCAGATGCGCCGGAGATCTGCGTGATCAGCTGTGACACCATACCGCCGGTAAGGCTTTCAGCGCAAGCCGTTTTCAATTTCTTTTCTTTAAGTAATCCGACATATTTCCCGGGCAGCTGCGCAAATAATTCTTCATTCATTTCAATTCACTCCAAGCTAAACATATTGATATTTTACCATTTTTTATAGAAAATAACAACAGTTTATTGCGTATTTTCCAATATTTTTTGTATCAGATTGTCAATGAAAAGATTATTTAAGAAGGAGCAGTGGCTCGTTCATGATTTATTAACAATTATTGATTAAAAAAATAATATACTGTATTAAAAGCATTTACACACTGAGATCAAAACTTTTAAAAAACACTTCTTTATACATCTTAAATATTTGACAATCTTTTGAAGCAGCTGTTGATATTATTATCATAGGTTCCATTTCATATATCAAAAAAGGCGGTGTTTTTAAGATGCTCAGTGGTCAGCCGTTTCAGAACGTAATGGTCATCAACATATTCATAGCCGCACTGTGGCATTTTATATCTTTCTATTTATGCGTATTTATCAACACAAGCTTTTTTGACGCTGATAAAAAGATGTACCGCCCTAAAAAATGGGAACGCGGCGGCAAATTTTACAGTGATACCATGAAGATCAACAGCTGGAAGGATCTGCTGCCTCAGCATATAGGCAAAAACGGTTTTTCCAAAGATCATCTGAATGAACTGTCAATAGAATATATAGACGAATTCATAATGGAAACCTGCCGCGGAGAATGGAATCATACTCTTAATTGTACTATATCCATATTATTGATGATCATTAACGATTTATTTACCGGAATTATTTTTTCAGCTATGATATTCATAGGAAATATTCCATTTGCGATAATACAGAGATACAATCGTTTCCGGCTTCAGAGGCTGAAAAGAACTCTGCTCAGAAAGGCTGAAATAAAAAAAGGAAATAGCTAAAAAACAAAGAGGTTATAATTATGGATTGGTTTTTTACAGAAAATTCGGGGGACATCGGCAGTACTTGTCTTATCACCGGAGAGGATGCAGCACACATCACAAAAGCATTAAGAATGTCTGTCGGCGAGGTCATTACACTTTGCGACCGCAGCGGAAAAGAGCATCTGTGCAAAATAGAGAAAATTAATTCCGATGGTGTTACAGTACGTATTTCCTCCAGCGAACAATGCAGCCACGAGCCTGATATAGAAGTAACATTATATTTCAGTCTTACAAAAGGCGACAAGCCTGAAACTGTAATTCAGAAATCCGTTGAATTGGGCGTTCATACAATTGTACCTGTAATGACACAGCGGTGCGTTTCCCGTCCCGACAGTAAAAGCGCAGATAAAAAGATCCAGCGTTACCGCAAGATAGCATTACAAGCGGCGATGCAGTCACACAGGGGTATTATTCCGATGGTGCGTGAGCTTACAGAATTAAAGGATGCAGCTTCTGAACTTAAGCAATATGACAAAGCCATCATGTTCTATGAAGGCGGAGGAGAATCTCTTCGTGCACTGATCGGGCCTGAGGATAAGCGTATTGCGATATTCATAGGTCCTGAGGGAGGATTTGATGAAAAAGAGGTTACAATGCTGACTGACAGCGGCGCTGCGCTTGCAACATTAGGCAAACGTATTCTCAGAGCCGAAACTGCACCGATCGCAGCAATCTCTGCAATAATGTTCCATACCGGAAATCTCGAATAAACCGTTCCGGCTTCCGGTCAACTTCACCGGCTCCAGCATATCGCTGAAAAAATTAAAAGCTCTGCGGCTATACCGACAGCAAAAATGCATGGCACAGTTACTGTCATTTGACAATAATTTCTGCCATGCGTTTTTAATACGAACAAATCATACAAATTGTATTTCTATTTAATATTATACTTTTTTGAATAGTAGTGATATCCGAAAAACATTATTGTTCCTATAACCGCACCTATACAAGACAGTACTATCATTAAAATGTAATAACCCTCGTTGAATGCATATACCACTACATCACCGCTCTGGGTTTGTTTAACATATGCCTTGATAGTATCGCCTCTTTTCAGAGTTGAAATAAAAACATACTCATGTACAGATTTTTTGACATATTCCTCACCTTTATAATCAAACTGAAGAACAGGACGATACGAATCATGTTCTCCGCTTGAATATGCCAGATCATAATCCACTACTTCTGCATAAATCATTTCAGCGCCTTTTACCATTTTATGCTCTGCGCTCAGAACAAGAGCAAAATGTACTATGGCAAAAAGTCCGCCAAACATAAGAACCAGAGATATCGCAATAAAGGTCGTTTTCCTCACATCTTTTTTACGTACCTCTAATGTTTGTTCCATAAGTTCCTGTTCACGCTGCTGCTGACGTTTCATTTCGTTATAGCGCATTTCATAAACCTGCTGCATAGAATCTACTGAATCATCCGACACATCACCGTAATCATGGTAAAACATATCATCGGCATTCATATTATTTTCATTCGCCGAATGGTATTCCCTACGATAATCATTGTCACTCATTTTATTATGCCTCCCTATTAAAACAACGAAATACGGATATCCCGTATCAACGCTCAATCAGTTACTAAACACCTGAAAAATTATAACATAAAAGTGTAATCTTCTCAATAGCTTTGCTATGATATTCATAGAAATCAACTTTCTTCTTCAGAATATTGGGACCCTGTCCCAAACCCTGCCGGGGGATAACCTTTTTTTCAAAAAGGGTTATCCCTCGGACCCATTTCCAAAAAAACTTGTGTTTATTCTATTAAAATGGATACAAGAAAGGTATAATATTTTGAAAATTGATTTCCGTGTATCACATTTCCGTTTCTGACTGCTCACTTCCTGCCAGTCTGCCCTTTAGCTTTGAATACATTATAACCGTATCGCCTTTACGAAGGATCACATCTCCTTTGGGGATAATTGTACTGCCGTTTCTCTTTATCATCAGTATCACGGTTTGCCGTGAAATATCAAGATCACGTATCATCTGACCGTTCCATGGATGATTTGCGCGCAGAACAATTTCTTTCAGGTATATAGGCTTATCACCTTTGATCGAATCAGCACCTAATACGATCTTATCTCCGGCAGCAATACGAACATTTCCACGGGGAATAATAGTTTCTTCTTCACGCTGAATGACAGCGATTATTACTCCCTTCGGCAGATTAAGCTCGGATATCTTCTTTCCGGCCCATCTGTCATGTCCTGTAATCTGTATTTTGATAAAATGTACATCTTCCTCCACTCCGTTATCCATACTCTGGAGTTTGGAATACTGCTCAACAAAGCCGGCAGAAATAATACCGGTGGGTATCGCGACCATTCCTACTCCTAAAAATGCTATAACGATACCCATGGTTTTACCTAAAGCGGTAACGGGATAAATGTCACCGTAGCCCACTGTAAGCAGCGTTGACGCCGCCCACCATATCCCCGAAAAAGCATTGGTAAAAACCTCCGGCTGTGCAGGATTTTCGATACTGTACATACAAAGGCTTGCTGCAAGCATAAGAACCAGTATAATAAACACCGATGACAAAAGCTGCTGCTTTTTTCTGAGAAGCACCTCTGTTATAACATTCAGCGAATCATAGTAAGCATTTATCCTGAATAGCTTTAATATCCTTGCAACTCTGAACATCCTGAACACCGCCGCTCCGGCAGGGAAAAATGACGGCATATAATATGGAAAAAACGAAAGAAAATCTACTATCCCGGTAAAAGAAAAAATATATTTAAGTATTGACTTTATCTCTTTGTCGTACGGATAAAGGCAATTCGCTGTATATAGCCGCAACACATAATCTATTGCAAAAAACGAAATTGTCACAACTTCCACGCAGTCAAACAACAATCCGAATCTCACATCAAGACTGTCATATGTACTCAATATTGTAACAAGAAGATTCAGTATCAGCGCACTTGTGCTTATAATGTCATACAGCTGATTGATAAGATCATCAACAACACCTACAGATACCATTCTAAATATTCTTCTTCTGAACCGTTCATGTTTTGGTACATTAGGTTCATCATCGGGATAATATTCATCCGGATTGATATCAGCGGCAACTGCATGCTCATTTTGTTCCGTCATATCAGACCTCCGCAGTAATTTATTACTTGTTAAAAAAGCTTTGCTCAGAGAAAGCCGCGATCTTTCGGCTATGCTCTTTGATATCAAAACTATTATACACATTTTTTATACAGAAGTCATTATTTTTTAAAATAACTGTTGAACTTTATTTTTGTTTGTTATATTATAGTTTGTATAATATTTCTGTTCAGGATGGATAAATTATGAAAGCTTTAGTTGTTGGATGCGGAAAAATCGGCGCAACGATCGTTTCTGATCTTGTAGATGAAGGCCATGACGTTGTCGTGATAGACAACGATCCTCAGGTTATAGAAAAAATTACGAATATTTATGACGTTATGGGTGTCTGCGGAAGCGGCACGGATTATGATACTCTTATGGAAGCCGGCGCAGAAGGTACGGAGCTTGTAATAGCCGTGACCTCTTCGGATGAGCTTAATATGCTTTGCTGCTATATTTCAGGCAGGCTCGGCGCAAAACATACTATTGCAAGAATACGCAATCCTCAATATAATATTGATAATTTCGGATTCCTACGTCAGCAGCTTGGTATTTCCATGGCAATAAATCCAGAGCTTCTCGCCGCAAGAGAAATATACAATACACTCAGATTTCCTAACGCGGCAAAAACGGAAACATTTTCACAAAAGAATTTTGAAATAATTGAAATCGTCCTCAAAGAGGACTCTGCGCTCACAGGAATCCCGCTCATGCAGATAAGAAATAAGCTTAAGCATAATTTTCTTATATGCGCAGTGCAAAGAGATGATAAAGTTTATATTCCAGGAGGCGACTTTGTACTTTGCAAGGGCGACAGGATCGGTTTCACAGCTCCTATCACAGAAGCGCAGAAGCTCATGAAGGATATCGGACTCGACAGAAAACAAGCGAGGAATATTATGGTGATCGGCGGAAGCAGGATCGCTTTCTATCTGACTCAGCTTTTGATGATGTCAGGAAATAATGTACGACTGATAGAAAACAGCAGTGAAAAATGCGAGGAGCTGTCATCCGTTCTGCCACCTAAAACTGTAATAATAAACGGCGACGGCGCACAGCAGGAGCTTCTGCTGGAGGAAGGACTGAATACAACAGATGCATTTGTTGCCCTTACAGGAATGGATGAACAAAACATACTTATATCTGTTTTCGCATCAAGCAAAAAGGTTCCTAAGGCCATAGCCAAGGTAAACAGAGAAGAGCTGATCCCGATGGCAGAGGATCTTGGCCTGGACAGTATCGTATGTCCGAGAAAAACAGTATCTAATCTGGTTATGCGCTATGCAAGAGCGCTTGAAAATTCTATGGGCAGCAATGTAGAAACACTGTATAAAATAATGAACGATAAGGCTGAGGTTCTCGAATTCAAGGCAGGCAGTGATTTTAAAAAGCTCGGTGTTCCGCTGAAGGATCTTGATCTTAAGAATAACATACTTATCGGAGGAATTATTCGTGACAGAAAAGCTATAATCCCTTCCGGATTTGATACATTTGAAAAAAACGACCGGGTCATTGTTGTTGCCGCAGGCAGCAGACTGAATGATCTTTCGGATATTTTAAAGTAAGGAGTATCCTGAAATAATGAACAGACGAATTGTATTCTACAGAGTCGGACAGATTATGATGCTCGAGGCTGTTTTGCTCATTCTTCCGCTTGCAGTTTCACTCATCTACGGTGAAATGAAGGCAGTAACATCTTTTGCAATTACGATCGGTGCAGCAGCCGGACTTGGGCTATTGCTTATACTTCCTATAAGGCATTATGATAATGTCATGTTCTCAAAGGAAGGATTTACGATAGTGACACTCGCCTGGATACTGCTTTCTCTCGTAGGAGCGCTTCCATTTTTTTTCAGCGGGGAAATACCGGATTATGCTGACGCCGTATTTGAAACAGTCAGCGGCTTTACAACGACCGGCGCTTCACTTATTCCTGATGTCGAATCCCTTAGTAAAGGAATTCTTTTCTGGAGAAGCTTTACTCACTGGATAGGCGGCATGGGTATTCTTGTACTTATGATGGCAATAATCCCGACTGATTCAGGAAGAAGTATGCATATCATGCGTGCTGAAATGCCCGGTCCGGTCGTAGGCAAGCTCGTACCAAAGATAAAGGATACGGCAAAAATACTTTATCTTATTTATTTTGGTCTGACAATAGCTGAAACCCTTTTGCTTCTTATCGGAGGAATGCCGCTTTACGACAGCATAGTTCATGCTTTAGGCACAGCCGGAACAGGAGGATACGGAATAAAGGGTGATTCAATCGGAGGTTATGCTCCTCATCTTCAATGGATAATAGCCGGATTTATGGTGATATTCGGTATAAACTTCAATTTATATTATCTTTTGCTTCTGAGGAAGTGGAAACCGGTAATAAAAAACACTGAGTTATGGGTTTTCGGAGGATTAATAATTATAACTACAGCAGTTATTGCAATAGATATTTTTCCATTATACGGTAATGCAGAGGAAAGTATCAGGAATTCATTTTTTCAGGTTACGTCCATAATGTCAACAACCGGATATTCGACAGCTGATTTCAATTTATGGCCGTCACTTTCAAAGGGCTTGATATTCATACTCTTATTTATAGGCGGCTGTGCCGGTTCCACAGCCGGCGGATTAAAAATTTCAAGAATAATGATAATGTTCAAATCAGTTTGCAATGATATACGTCAGCAAAGGCACCCACGCTCAGTCGTAAAGGTTAAAATTGACGGTAAGGTCGTTGACAACACCACCCTGCACAGAGTCAGTACATACTTTATATTATACATTATTCTAATAGTATCGGTATTTCTGCTTATTTCATTTGAACCATTCGGTTTTGAAACAAATCTAACAGCTGCTGTCAGCTGCATAAACAATGTAGGACCAGGTCTTGGAGATGTTGGACCTGCCGGCAATTACAGCGGCTATTCGACCTTTTCAACGATAATTCTTTCATGCGCAATGCTGCTTGGCAGGCTTGAGATTTTCCCTATTATTCTTGCAATAAATCCCAAAAACTGGGTCAACAAAAACAAATAAACATCTGCAAGATTTGTGTCATGCCCGACACACTGCTAAAAAGGCAATACCTGCACAATGATTACTCAGCGTAATTGTGAGGTATTGCCTTATGTATATGTCAAAACAAAACAATAATTATTCTACATGTCTTTTAAGATATTCTACCCATTGCGCACAGCCCTTGTAATTGAAATGCAGTCCCATGTAATTCGGGTCACCGCAATAATCGTAAATCAGATAACCTTCACTATCCTCAACAGCAGATGCAACATCTACGAATATAAACCCGCGCTCAGCGCATACCTGCCTTGCCTTTTCGTTATACAGCGCCACATTTGTGTTATTAAGACCGCCTCTGGCCATTCCCCTTATAAGCGGTGTAACCGTCTGTATGTATATCTGTACATCCGGACTCTTTTGCAGTATCCTGTTCGTCAAAGTGATCATACCATCTATTGTGCCGTCTACTCCGTACAACCCGACATCGTTCATTCCGAGCATTATGAATACCTTCTTCTTACCGCTCAGTCTGACACCTTCATCAACCGTTACCTTTGTACCGTTGTATTTAGGATGAACATTGTTCGGATTATAAAGATCCCACAGGGCATTATTATAGCCAAGACTTACTGCGCAAAGATAATCTGCATTTCCAAGGGCGCCATAATCATCAGCATAATTCGCAAGTGTGACTGATACGCTGTCACCTACAAATACAGCATCATCAAACCAGCTTGCGCCTACATATGTGCCGGATCTTTCCGGTGAACTGCTGTTATTACCCGAAACAGGCTTTTTATCTTCTGTCTTTGGCTGAGAATTTTCAGATGACGGTTTGCTTGTCTGCTCCGGTTCCTTTGGCTTGACAGGCTCCGGCGGTTTCTTGGTTACAGTCACAGTACACACATCAGTCTTTTTGTTATACGTTTCAACCGTAATGGTAGCAGTTCCCTCGGCTTTTGCCTTAACTGTTCCGTTATCACTTAAAGATATTACGCTGTCATCAGACCACTTCCAGACAAAATCATCACGTGTTGCATTTTCCGGCACCATCGTCGCATACATCTTATATGTGCTTCCTACAGTCATGCTGATATTTTTTTCACTCAGTTTTATTCCGCTTATTTCCACATATGCCGGCTTCTGACTCTCTTCCTTAGGCTTTTCAGAAACAGGCTTTAAGGATTCTTGTTTGCTAATTTCTGATTGTTCAGGTTTTTTTGATGTTTCATGAGCTTCCCCCGACGGTGATTCGGTAGTTTCATGCTTTGTTTCTGATTCCTGCCTGCTTGTCTGTTTACTGGTCTCAGGCTTGCTTACCGGCTTACTCTCAGACTTACTTTCCGTTTTGCTTTCAGGCTTGCTCTCAGCCTTGCTTTCCGTTTTGCTTTCAGGCTTGCTCTCAGCCTTGCATTCAGGCTTGCTCTCAGTCTTGCTTTCCATTTTGCTTTCAGGTTTGCTCTCAGTCTTACTTTCAATGCTGCTTTCAATGCTGCTTTCAGCTTCACTTTCAATACTGCTTTCCGCAAAAACTTCACTTACCGTATCAGATGTTTTCTGTGATGTGCTTTTTGAATTATCTCCTTTGCCGCACGAGCTCATTGACACCGCAGCGCATATCGCAACAAAAATTGTGAACAGTTTTTTTGTTCTTTTCATTTACTTTTAACCTCCGGAAACAACAATTATTCCAATGCTTTTTTCCTTTATTATATTTACAGCTCCGGTTCAAACGATGGCATCATTTGCAGTTTAAAAAGATTTCTTTCATGCATTCTGTCAATACGTTCTTTCTTTTCCGCATCATCTATTTTACCTTCACGAATATATCTGTCAAGCTCAGCATATGTAAATCCAAGATTATCCTCGTCAGTTTTTCCGCACAAACCGTCGATAGGAACCTTATCAACCAATACATCCGGCAATCCTATCAGTCTGCCGATCTGCTTCATTTCGTCTACTGTCAGATGTGAACACGGACTGAAATCGCCTGCCGCATCACCGTATCTTGTTGAATATCCTACCCAATCCTCAGATAAATTACAGGTATTTGCAACTCTTCCGTTGTTGCTTTGTGATACAGCGTAAAGTGTTGACATCCTTATCCTTGCAGGCAGATTTGTAAGACTTTGCGCTTCAAGCTTGAACGGAATATTATTGATAACACCGTCAACAGCATCCTTTATGTTGACTATATAGTATCTGATACCCAATGTATCTACGAGCAGCTTAGCCATATCTATATCGTGCTGTTCGCCGCACGGCATTAGTACGCCGATAACACGTTCGCTGCCAAGCGCTTCTTTGCATAATGCCGCAACTATAGAACTGTCCTTTCCTCCGGAAATACCCACAACAGCGTTACAGCCTTTTCCGTTTTCTTCAAAAAAATCTCTTATCCACTGAACACATTCATTTTTTACTTTTTCCGCATTAAACATAATTATTCCTCCATATTGTTTTTTTCTCTGTCTGATTTATAATCCATAATAAACAATTCCGTTATACGCTGAACAGAATCGAATACCTCATTGAATCCGAATTCCTTTTCGTATTTATAAAATGAGTAAAAACTGCCCATCAGACGGTATGTTATGTGTACATTCGCAAATATATCCGTCTTTAATTCAGGAAACTCAGAAAACAAAATCTTTTTTATCTCCTTCTCTATTGTTTCAGGAAGCTTTGAAAACTGTGATCCGGAAAACAGAATATTCACGATAGAACGATATGAATAAAAACCTTCTATCAGTTCTTTGCTGGCTTTACATGGATCATATACCATATCCCTGGGATCACTGAGATTCTTAAGCATATCGCGTACCACATTAAGCTGTAAGGTTTCAGAAAGATCATATATATCTTTGTAATGAAGATAAAAAGTTGCTTTACTAATCTCGGCTTTTTCGCAGATCTCCTTGATAGTTATTCTTTCGAGCGGTTTTCCTGAGCGGATCTCCAGGAAAGAATTAGTAATACTTCTTTTGGTCTTTTTTTCTCTCAGATCCATAGCATCACCCTATTATTTTATATCCGAAACAGACAACAGCTTGAATTCGGTACTTATATTATAAATGTTACATTGTTATAAGTCAATCTCTGATATTTCATTTCAAAAGCTTTAAATAATATAAGTAACTATTATGATTTTTATTTTTATACAATTCGTAGATTATTTAATAAAGATACAGAAAGGATATTATTATGAATTTTGAAGAAAAATATGCTTCAAACAGCGAAGAAAAAATATTGATAAGAAAAATCGATGATCTTATCAAACGAAGCGAAAAGAATTATACTGCTTTGTATTCACACTTTCTCACTCCTGCTGAGCAGACATTACTCATCAGAATAGAAGAATTTTACGGACAAATAAGCTTTGACGGCGGATACGATGAAGCCGAAAGGAGGATATGCCGGGTATGCGCTCAGGATTATGCTGAAGACCCGGGTTTACCTGTTGAACTGTTTCAGATCAAAGCAACATCCGCTTCAGCTGAAATATCCCACAGAGATGTACTTGGAGCTTTAATGGGCTCAGGAATAAAGAGAGAAATGATCGGCGACATCCTGACTGACAATAATAATGCATGGTTTTTTTGCCATCGTATAGCTTCTGATTATATTGAAATAAACCTGACTTCCGTGGGAAAATACCGGATAGAAATTAATAGATCTGAACTATACGAAATCCCGGAAAGCAAGATGGAGCATATAAGTATAAATGTCAGTTCTATGAGGCTTGACAGTATTTGCAGCGAATGTTTCGGCCTGTCAAGAACAAAGGCAGCCGAAATAATCAGAAAAGGTATGGTTTCGCTTAACTGGTTAGTTTGTGATAATGTTAGCAAAGAAATTGTTGAAGGAGATAAGATATCAATGCGCGGAAAAGGCAAGGTAAGAATCGGTCCAATCAAAGGCATGAGTAAAAAGGGACGGCTTTTTGTAGAAGCAGATAAATACATTTGATTGTATTCCTTGAAAAAACATATTACAAAAAAGACTCTGATGACACAAAAGCTTGGGCGAATAATGCCAAAAACGGCAGTTATATTAACCCAGGACATAAAAAGACGGACCGTTTCCGGAAATCAGATAAACCAAATTCCGGCGACAGGCCGTTTTATGCTAAATCATATTATGTATTGTTAAGCTTTAATCAAAAACCGTTGCGGCGCTTGCCGAATACACCAAGTACAACACCAATAAAAAATGATAGTATACCAAGGATGGTATCTCTTCTTATCGCAGATGCCAATTCTTCCATCTTAAGGGCAGTTGGTATAAACTGCATTGCTTCTCCAAAGGTAATACCGGTATTTTTAAATGCCACATATATATCGACACCTATTCCAATGTATATACCAATTGAGAATATAATAAGTGATATCACCACTGCAATCAGCACCCTTGCAGCCTTTCCTGCATAATCCAGTCTTGATGCTACTCCGGCAGCAATAGCGCCTGCGGCTATACCGGCAGCAAACGAAAGCTTTCCTACGAATGAAAGTAGTACCCACAAAACCGCGCCGACAAGACCTCCCCCGGCACCTGCAAATAATGTAATAAGCAGTGGGCCTTTATCCGTAACAGGATGCTGTATTACGTTGCTGTTAGGCAGATTGTTGACATTCATCTGCGAATTCATCTGTTGTCTTCGGTATGATTCCTCGCATGTTCCACAGACAGGTCCAACCTTTCCTGTAATTCTGCTTACATTTGTATAGCCTGCTTTCCCGCAGCACATACATGACGACAGCATATTGTATTGCCTGATACCTGAAAAAATAATATTGATTGCTCTTGTGACCTCCTGCTGAACATTTCCGCCAAGAAGATAACGAACCTCAATATTTCCATTATTATAATAGGCCGTACCGTAGCCTGTGCCGCCTGTACCGCTTTGTTGGATCAGGAAATTATTAAGCTCATTCTCTCCCCCCATGTAGGGAAACGCGCAATAAGAAATAACTCTGTATTCTCCCTGAGCGGATTCCACTGCTGTAAAAATACCATCTATTTCCTTGAAATAGTAATTTGCATCAGCCGCCTGAAAGCCCATTTGTGTCATTGTATAATTATCCATAAATCGATCCCCTTTTTTATCCAAATAGTGTATCTGTAGTATATAATAAATTCGACGCTTAATTCTATCATAATATCCATATTTTTTAATTCTGTATTG
>CACYDC010000386.1 GCA_902773025.1 uncultured Ruminococcus sp. | reverse complement strand
TAACTTGGCAAAAACGATAAATATATCATGTTTAGTTAAATTATTTATCACAGATTTATTGTATCACAATAATTGAAAAGAAGTCAATTATTTTTAAAAAAATAAATATTTTTTGTCACGAGGCGGCGTGCCGGCCCGGGCACCGGGCACCGGGCCCGGTTGACAAGAATTTGAGAAAGTATTATTATTGGTGTATAAAAAATGTGCGTTTTTATGTTTGTCAAAGGAGATTGAATATGAAAGAAAAAACAAAATTTCTAACAAATAAATTTCTTCTGATCCTTGCTATAATTTCATTTATTATTGCCTCGCTTGAAGGTATTCTGTATTATATGAACGAGGATTTGTTTTTCAGGATCCTTCTTGTGCTTAATAACAGCGTAAATGCATTTGCCTTTAAACCTTCGATTACTTTGAAGGATGCTATCGTACATATGAATGAAAATTATGACATACTGCATTCTGTCGTTTGCCATGTATATGGTATAGCTGTCATTACCGCTCCATACTGTACTATCGCAGTCGTTTATAAGGTACTCGAAAAAATGCTGCGTTTTGTATTTAATTTCAGACATAATAAAAACTGCGAACATATTATTATTTTCGGATATAATGACAGCGTTAAGGCTATTATTAAAAATCATCTGCCCGATAAGAATATGTGTATCCATATCGTAGCTCCTGACACTTTTTCCGATGAAGAACGCTATAATCTCAGCCGAAACGGCTATATCGTTCATAATTTCGATATTTTGATGGCTGATGAATCAGAAGTCAAATTCCTGCTCGATAAGGCCGGGGCTGATAAAACACGTGATATTATTCTTTTTGACGATAATCCTATCAATAACTTTTCCATTCTTCAGATTTTCTGCCTTCGAAGAGGCGGCAGAGGTTACCTGCTCAGAAACGGTACTAAGATCACCTGCCGCTGTGAGGAAGATAGTATTTCTGAATTGATCTCGGATTATTACAACATCTCTAAAGAGGAAAACTACGGTTACGATCTCGAACTCGTCAGTATACCGGAACTTCAGATAAGAAAAATGTTCAGCGATGTCCCCCTTTATTCTTATTATCTGAACGGCAAGGAAAAACTCAGCTCATGGAATACACATATGCTTATTTTAGGCTTTGGTTCCATCGGTCAGCAGGCACTCCTTCAGGCAATTAATCTCGGCGTTGTTCATAATGATAATTCTGTAACGGTCGATATTTTCGATAAGGATATCGATAACAAAATGGAAAGCTTTGCTAATCGTTTTAATTTTGATACATTTGAATCTCAGGGTAATTCATACCGTCTGAAAAGCTCCGCCGCGGACGGTAAGCTTACTATCAACTGTCATAAGATCAATGTTAAATTCCGTGAATTCATAGAAACAATACGCCGGAAAAATTTTGCTGAGCCTTATACATATGCTGTAGTTGCAATAGATAATGTGAACACAAGTGTCAACTGCGCAATGCGTCTTGCAAACATCTTTGACAATAACGAATCACCTTCAACACCAATTATTCTGAGAATTAATTCGGATAAAAGACTCGCAAAATATATCAGAAACAATAATCAGACATTCTCAGATGTACGATTGCTTGAGGATAAATCCATTGTATTGTCAATTGATATGATACTCAACAAGGAAATTAATCAAAAAGCCAAATCCTTCCATTCATTCTATTCAAATATTCAGATACTGTCAAAAGGAGAAGAAGCAGGCAAAAAGAACAACGAAAGCCCGGATGCGCTTTGGAACAAATCGTCTATGTTCAAGCGTGATTCAAGCAAGGCTCTCGCCGAACATGAAAAAACAAAACAGATTATTTTCAGCCAGACCGCATCCGAACTTGGAATCAGTAATATTGATGCAAAAATTGATGAACTTATTGGTAAAAACGGTATTCTGATGAATTATGACGGATATTCATGGCATTTGAACGAAGATGACGATACGTTTCTGCGCAATTTGAAGAATGACAGTTTTGCTTATCATATCGCAATGATGGAACACAGACGCTGGTGTTATTTTGTTGCTTCTCAGGGCTGGAAAAACGGAATCAAACGCGATGACAAACGTAAGATACACACGTGCCTGGTTCCTTTCAGCCAACTTATCAACGACCCGTCAGGCAGAAAAACAATTAAATATGACCTTATGTCCCTTATGGCAAGATATCTTGAAAATCATCAGCCATAGATAACAGTTTCCATCATGTGACAAAAATGTATATATTTGTGTGTTGAATCCACCTTTCATATGAAGTATTATAAAATCGGCAGTTGAATGCCATATAACTTAATTGCGAAAGGGGTTTCATTTATGAACAAATTTTCAAAAATCTTATCGGCAGGACTCTCGGCTTTAATGATTATTTCCGCTTCATCTGTTATGGCCGGCGCTGTTTCGGTAAGCGACTGCGGGAATTTAAAAATCGTCAACACCGCAAATATCTGCGATATATCCGAATGCTGCGATGTACATTCTCTGATTGGCAACATCTGCGCTGACGGACAATGTGACGCCAATTCCGTTATCGCTATGCTTCGGAACGTACAGTCATGCCCCGGCGGTAATTGCGACACATCCGCTCCCAAAACGGATATCGGGTTTCCTACAAATACTACTCCCCCGTCAGAACCGACAAAACCCGCTGAGTCTGAAAAAACAACTGTAGAAACACCAATACCTTCGGCTGATGACGGATTCAATTCCGCTTATGAGGATGAAGTGATAAGGCTTGTGAATGTTCAGCGTGCAAACTACGGTCTTGCTCCTTTGACAAAGGATGAAGGCGCCGCTGCTGCTGCGCATATAAGAGCGAAAGAGATAGTCATATCATTTTCCCACACTCGTCCGGACGGAAGCTCCTGCTTTACCGCCGCAAGTGAGCTGGGGGTTTCTTACAAGGCTGCTGGAGAGAATATAGCATATGGATATGCAAGTCCTGAACAAGTCGTAAACGGCTGGATGAATTCAGAAGGACACCGTAAAAATATTCTTTCTTCATCCTTCAGCAAAATAGGTGTGGGATGCTATTCAAACGGCGGTACACTTTATTGGTCACAATTCTTTATCGGATGATAAAAAAATAATTAATTATCCTTAACGGACAGAATGACTGCGTTCATTTTGTCCGTTTTTGGCTGTGAAAGCATATTATTATGTTTATCCGGAAATAATACTAATATTATGTTTACATTGGAGGTATAAGATGGAAATTATAAAAGTTATTGCCGCATCATTACTTTCCGCCGCAATTCTTTTTATTATAGCAAAGCTTATCGGACACAAACAAATTTCTCAGCTTGAAGTATTTGATTATATAACCGGTATAACATTAGGCTCAATCGGCGCTGAATTGGCTACTACTCTGGATAAGCCATGGTGGAAGCCTACAATTGCAATGTTGGTCTACGGAGGTATAACAGTATCGCTGAGTTATATCACAAGAAAATTCCCAAGAACAAGAAAATATATCAACGGTACACCAACTGTTATAATGAACAACGGAAAGCTGTACCGAAAAAATATGAAAAAGGCAAAGCTGGAACTCAGCGAATTTATGGTATTATGCAGACAAGAGGGATATTTCAATCTCTCGGATATACAAACCGCTGTATATGAATATAACGGAAAGCTTACAATAATGCCTGTCAGCGCCAAACGTCCGATACAGCCGGAGGACATAAAAATCATTCCTCAGCAGGAAACAATCAATACTGAGCTTATTATGGACGGCAGATTACTCGGAGAAAATCTTAAAAGAATGGGACTTGACGAAATCTGGCTGAAAGCTCAGCTTAAAAGTCAGGGCTTTAAAAACTTCAAGGATGTATTTCTTGCCGTATGCGACAATAATCATAAGCTATCAGTTTACAGCGGCACATAAAACAGCTTAATGAAATTCCTCACAAATTCAGTAATCATAACTTTCTAACTGTCTTTGTGGGGATTTTAATTTATTACATTTTTTATAAAAAAGATGTTTTAGTCATTGAAAAATGTTAAACATTCCGTTATAATATATACATATGCGTTTTTTTAATCAGACAGAAAAGCTATAAAAGAAAGGTAGGGAAAATATAAAATGAATAACATGACGCAGGCATTCATCTTGCTTTTGGCAGGCTTTGTTGTAGTTTTTACCGTACTGATTCTGCTTATTCTGATAGTTACAATATACAGCAAAATCGTTACTTCAGTTCAGCATGCCGGAGAAAAGAAAAAAACTAAAAAGAAAATCGTACATATTGAACCGGAACCGACAAATACTGTTTCCGTTTCTGAAAATGCAGAAGAAACTGACGACGGTATACCCGGAGAAATTATCGCGGTCATTGCCGCTGCTGTTGACGCTATGTACGAAGGAAAACCGCACAAAATCAAGGCAGTCAAAAAACAGCGTATTGCCCGTTCGGCCTGGTCAAGAGCAGGTATTCTTGATAACACCAGACCGTTCTGACAAGCACATAATTCACGAAAGGAAGTTTTCAAATGGAAATATTGCAGCAGCTCTGGCAGATTATTTGTCATCTGTTAAACGAATCGGGTTTCAGCAAGCTGTCATGGGAAAATTATGTAATGGTCGGCATTTCATTCATCCTTATGTATCTTGCTATAAGGAAACAGTTTGAGCCGCTTCTTCTTTTACCGATAGCGTTTGGTATGTGTCTGGTAAATCTGTTCCCCGGAATCATGGGTCTGCCGACAACAGAAATGCTTACCGAAGCGGAGATGCTCGGGAGAAAGTTGGACCCGTCAACTTATACAACTACAGTGTATAACGGTGTTACATATTATAATCACACAGAATACGGCGGATTATTCTATTATCTGTATCAGGGAGTCAAACTCGGCATTTATCCGCCGCTTATATTCCTCGGTATCGGCTGTATGACAGATTTCGGCCCGCTTATCGCAAATCCGAAAAGCTTTATCCTCGGCGCTGCCGCGCAGGTCGGAATTTTCCTTACGTTTATAATTGCCACAGCCATTGGTATCTTTACTCCGGCAGAGGCAGGCTCTATCGCCATCATAGGCGGCGCAGACGGTCCTACCGCAATTTTCGTTACAACAAAGCTTGCGCCTCAGCTTCTCGGTCCCATTGCTGTTGCGGCATATTCGTATATGGCTCTTGTTCCGATAATTCAGCCGCCGATAATGAAGCTTCTGACAACAAAAAAGGAACGCAGCGTTGTTATGGGACAGCTTCGTCCTGTTTCAAAGCTTGAGAGGATATTGTTCCCGATAATCGTTGTAGTTGTTGTTGCGCTTCTTCTGCCTGATGCAGCGCCGCTTGTAGGCATGCTTATGCTCGGAAATCTCTTTAAAGAGAGCGGTGTGGTTGACAGAATAAACAAAACTGCTCAGAATGAGCTTATGAACATAATTACGATTTTCCTCGGTGTAACAGTCGGCGCTACGGCTACCGGCACAGTATTCCTCACACTTCAGACAGCCGGAATCATCGGATTAGGCCTGTTTGCATTCTGTCTTGCGACTGCGTGCGGTGTAATGTTCGGTAAGATCATGTATGCAGCTACGCGCGGCAAGGTAAATCCGCTTATCGGTTCAGCAGGTGTATCGGCTGTTCCAATGGCTGCGCGTATTTCACAGAAGATCGGTCAGGAGGAAAACCCCGGAAACTTCCTTCTCATGCACGCTATGGGACCTAATGTTGCAGGTGTTATCGGTTCCGCTGTTGCTGCCGGAGTTCTCCTCAGCGTCCTCAAATAACCGGCGTGCCGCCGGTGTCGTGTTCGGTGGCGTGCCGCCACTGTCGTGTTCGCGATTCCGTTCGCTGCTCTCACTGCGTGATAAGCGTAATTAAGCTGCTCACGCGGTTCTTAGTTAACAACGTAATTACGTTACATTCACGTTACAACAAGGAAC
>CACYDC010000385.1 GCA_902773025.1 uncultured Ruminococcus sp. | reverse complement strand
GTCGTAGTTTGTTTCGGACATTGGTTATTGCTCCTTTATCTCTACATTAATGCAGAGCAACTTATTTTCACACAAAATTAAATTCATCCTTATTTCTTTCTTTAAAAATTTCAAAAACAGCGTTGAGGACTCGTTTGTCATCGACACTTAAGTATGTTTCTTCATCAGAATAGTCATCACTTTTCACTTGAAGTATTACCGGAGTATCATCTTTTTCACCGTCATTTAATACCTGAAGAAGAACCGCATAAGTATTGTTACGGTATTCAATCAGATCAAGGAATTCAAATCTCACTTCTTCTCCGTTTTCATCAGTCAATGAAACAATGATATCCTCATCGGTATTCTCCTCAACTCTAGTAGATGAAGTATCTTCGTATGAGATACCCGCCTCACTCAAAATCTCGCCGGCGGTTGCGTTGCCTAATTGCGCAGATTTTGAAAGCAGTTCGATAGCCCTGTTATAATCCTTCTTTTTACCTTCTCCTTTTATCAGCATTAAGCCAAGATTGAGCATCGCCGTTGGGTCATCTGCATTAACCGCCTTGTTATACCAATACATTGCAGAGGAAGGGGACTTCCACACACCTTTCCCCTCTTCAAACAGAACTCCTAAATTGCACATTGCTTTTGCATTCCCTAATGAAGCCGCCTTTTTATACCAATCAAAAGCCTTCGAATAATCCTGACTTACCTCCTGACCGTTATGATAAATCATACCAAGAAAAAGCATTGCTTCGGCATTTTCTGCTTCAGCTGCTTCCACTAACTGTCGGCAGGCTAATGGTACATCCTGTTTCACACCATTTCCAAAAAAATTATTAAGAGCAAGATGATAGAGATAGACGGAGTCACTGTCATTAGAATTAGCCTGTCCGTGATATTGAAATGGAATAATGTTTCGGCTTTGGCTTTGTTGCCGCTTAATTGAATAGTTTTCTTTTTTTTCTGCTATCCTATGATTTCCATTCCCGGAGTGTACAGCAGTTTTGATGCTCATGTTGTTAAATATTCGATCAATGCATTTTAGCAATTCGTCTAATTCTTTTCCATCATGATCATCAGTTAAATCAAAACCTTCTAGGTGAAATATCTCATAAGGGAGTTCATTTCTATCATTCTGCCCCATGTTTTTATAAACTGGGATAACAGGTTTGTTGGTTTTTTGAAAATATTTCCATTCACTCTTCATAGGTTCGAGTTTTGCATCTTCAGAATTGGTTATAAGAATAATTAAGAGCTTTGCGTTATCTAACGCATGGCTGACAATTGCGTTCTGTTCCGAACTTATAATGCCTATTAATTCTTTACGAGAGAAGGGCAAATGATTCCTATTACACAGATAATCTATTATTTTATC
Source organism: uncultured Ruminococcus sp. (assembly GCA_902773025.1). Taxonomy (GTDB): domain Bacteria; phylum Bacillota; class Clostridia; order Oscillospirales; family Acutalibacteraceae; genus UBA1213. The sequence continues at coordinate 1,599 of CACYDC010000385.1, read as the reverse complement.
ACCGAGATAAGATGACTCGGTTTTTCTACCGTTTTTATCAATTCTCGAATAAGACACAAAAATATCATAATCAGGTTCTTGCGTGGTATTCATGTTCCGTTTCTCCTTTTACAAAGTTACTTTTGAAGCGCAGCTTTTTCCTTTTCATTAGGATTATAATCCATAGCAACTGTAATATTTATTCCGCAAATTAATACTGCAAAAAGATCAGAGATAATGAATCCCCACCACCGTGGAAGCAGTAATGTAAATGAAGGAATTAAATAAACCAACGAACAAAGTCCAGCCATAAAGAATGAGTCAAATCCATCAATTTTTTCAATGTCATCTTCAAATAGAAATATGTCCATCACACTAAAAAAATAAACAGACGAAAACAGGCAGATTTGCTCAAGAATGGTATTAAAGGGAGGATTAATCAATAGGTAAAGAAATACATAGGGCAATTGTGCTGTTAAAGAGCCAAAAGAACCCCAGATAATACATTTTCGGTTGAGATTATTTGACACACTAAATATACGGAACAAAATCAGCATCACCACACAGAAAAACGCAGGCAGAAAAAAATGTATATCCTCGGTAGAACAACGCATTATGAAATCGACAGCAGATATTGATCTGAATCTTTCGATAAAATCTTCATCGTTTCCTTTGATTCTAATATTGTAGAGCAACACCGGAAAACTACAGAAGAAAACGAATCCCAGCACACACATCCAATTTATGGTAGATTTAATTGAATAGTACATATTAGCTTTAGTTGCCCTCTGGTGATTATTGCTTTGCTTTCTTTCCATAAACGTGTCGGCTTTTTTATTTGCTGCAAAGGTATTGTTTTGTGGTTCATTGCGATGATCATTTTTATTACCAACGTTCACTTCATAATGATCTTCATTCGAAACCGATGAATGATCATTTTGACGCATAATTTTTACTACAGTAGAAATTAGGTCATTATATGACGAATGATCGTCATCAAAACTCAGATCAAACCCCTGCAAGCAGCGGATATCATCCGGTACTTTTGCCATGTCTCCAACAGGCAGATTCATAAAAACAGGAATAATACTTTTATCTGATTTGAGAAATTCCTTCCATTCTTTCTTTACCCATTCACTATGTAACTCATCCGCTTTCGTAAAAACAAGGATTAACAGCTTTGAGGTTTTGAGAGCGTAATCTATTTCAAGTTCAAACTCTTTACTTGCACTATTATTCATAGTCTCCCTGGAAAAAAACACACAATAGTTTTTAACATCAAGAGAATCATAAATTCTATTCGCAAGAAGAGAAGAGGCTGTCCTGTTTCCGTTATCATCGCGATCTTTGAATGAGATGAATATTTCGTAATTAGTACTATTCATTGATAAGACTCCTTTAGAATTTGACATGGATATTTATTTGAATAACCTCATATATTGAAAATCAGTTACGATCTCTTTTATGACGTATACGATTTGAAAAAAGTATGCTTGTGATGTGATAAGGGTAACAGTAACCGATTGATTTTATCTATCCGACATCACGGACTCGACCGTTTTGATTAGTTTTTCATACGAGAAATCATCGGTAATCTGGCAGTACTGTAACTTGCGGATT
>CACYDC010000384.1 GCA_902773025.1 uncultured Ruminococcus sp. | reverse complement strand
ATAACAATGTATGCTGTATTGTTAGCCTCAAAAAACTCAAAAACATTAGGAATACTCTTATGATTACCGAATTTCGCCATATTACGCGCTTCAGCCAAAAAACGACTTTTTCGATACTTATATTCTTGGTAAGCTTTTTTTGAAACGATAACATCTGTCGTCCCTTCGGCACGTGTAACTATATTCCCGGGATAAAACTCCTTTACGGCAACTATAGTTTCAAGCTTAATATCATATGCTTTATATACTATGCCAAATCCGCCGCTTGCTGTGGACCTTCCGATATAATAGCGGCCAGCTAATACAGTGCCCGGCTTAAGATCAATGGGCTGTGTAGGAATCGCCGTATATATACTGCCGCAAAACGGACACATATTCAATTTATCCGGAATTTCTTTAAGACAAGTAAAACATCTTTTCATAATTGTTCGAAGCCTCCATTTACATATTCCAGCCGATAATTGCTTTTTTTTGGGCGTCAATTTTTCCGGAGAGGTATTCAGAACGTTATTATCAGAATACTTTTTAACAAGATAATAATATCTTCACTATCAGGCTTACAAAGACTCCTGATACAGGATTTCATTTAATCACTTCCCGATATAACTCTCCCAAGAAAATCTGTCGCAGCACAAAGGAACAAATATAAACTGACTTCCGCCAAGCTCAATAATATCAAATGCGTTTAGCTTTTTGGAGCCCATTATATTTTCATCATTAAGATATGTGAGACCGCTGCTGTCACCTGACTGTATGAAGAATTCACGCTTTTTGGGTTCATACATTACAAATGCGTGTTTTTCTCTTGAGATCTGTCCGTCTTTGGCAAAAACGATCCTGTTATTCTGACTGCGTCCCATTGAGCTTTTTCCCGAATATATATTGAAGCATTCGCCAAGATGGTCACCTTTTATTGCTACCAGCCAGCCCACTACAGGTTCAACAGGTCCGCTGTGCTCCCGTGAAGGAGTATTGCCCGGATTTACGGAGTTTGACTGTACAGATGAAGAATTAGGCATACTAAAAAATCCTACTGTTTTGGCCTGTGCATTTGCAAGCTGCTGTCCAAGTCCAATATCTGTTCCCGATTTGTTTTTGACAGGTATCTGTTCCTGTTCCGGCTCAGATTGCTCAGTATCATTTACTACCGGATCCGATTCAATATATATTTCATCCTCTATGTCAAAATCAGCTGTACTGGTATTGTCATCAAAAAATATACCTTCCGAGACCTGCTTGGCAGCAATACGATCAGAATCTTTTTTGCTGAATCCAAGGATACCGAAAGTTTTGTCAACTCTTCCGTCAGGAACAACTTTTGTTTCTACATCTTTTTTCTTTGATTCCTGTTTAAAGAATCCTTTTTTCTTTTTGGCTTCATCCGAAGCTTTATTCCTTTCTACCGAAAGTGCTCCACATACAGGACAATATTCATATTCCTCACAGTCAAAATAATGACCGTTTAAACATCTTGTTTTTATCATAACAGACACTCCTCGTGTTATTTTTGTATCAACCTCAATATTCACTTTTTTATTTTAATAATTATAACCGTCATGTTATCTCTCTGTAAGCTTATCTTTTTTGAAGCACGCCTTACTTTTGAATCAATAGCTTCTACAGCATCATCAAGATCGCTGAAATTACAGATTATGCTCTTTATCTCCTGCTCTGACAGATATTTATAAAGTCCGTCGCTTGTCAGTATAACGACATCATCTTTATAAAGTCTGAAAGGTTCATTATTTATATCCGTCATCGGAAGATTGCCTGCTCCCAGAAAGCTTATCAGTGCATCGCCCATAGTGACCTCTTTTGTATATTCGTCTTCTGATATTTCTCCGCTGAAAAGCTGTCTGTCAAGAATGAGCCTGTAGATATGGTCACAGGTAGCCTGTATCATCTCGTCTCCCCGTATAATATATATCCTGCTGTCGCCTGCCGAACACCAATACAGATCGTTGTTTTTTATAATCACCACCACTGCGGTAGTACCTGCTCCGAGCGGGTCGCCTCTGCCGTCTTTTATGGATGACACTTTTATATCTGTTTCTCTTAATGTCTGAAGAAAATATTCAGGTATGTCAGATACTGCATTATTCAGATCAAGCTTTTCAAGCAATTCATCAACGGCAAGTCTGCTCGCAGATGCTCCTCCTTTATGACCGCCCATGCCATCGCATACAATAGCAAGAAGTGAGCTGTTTTTCATCTGGAACCCAAAGCTGTCCTGCTGTTCTTCTCTGTCTCCGACTGTAGTATATGCAATAAATTCATATAATGAATTTTCTTTTGTTATTCTCAATTCGTTATCATTATAGCCTTGCATATATTCACCGACCTTATATATTAAACACTGCTATTGCAGAGTAATTGTCCATATTTTCGCCATTTGGAAGTCCGTTTTTTCTTATGATCTTATTCATACTGATAAGCCAGTCAGATGCGTAAACGGCATCTCTAAGACATACACACATTTCATCCTCACGTATAAGCTCCCAGAACCCGTCAGAACACAATAAAAAAGCCTGACACCTTTTCAATGGTATAGGTTTCATCAGCTCATATTTATGACCTTCTTCCCACTTTGTTCCCATTACTCTCATAAGGATGTTTCTTTCGGGATGATTTCTTATCTCGTTTTCATTTATTTCTCCTGACTTTACAAGCATCTGGGGAAGACTGTGATCCGTAGTTTTTGCATACACTTTATTTTTAGAAAATACATACAGTCTTGAATCCCCGATGTGTCCAATATACGCTTTTTTACCGTCTGTCAATAATGTTACTACCGTAGTTTTCATTTTGTTTCCGGCATTGATAAGCTTTTGTGTTTCCAATAGTTCATTCTGGGCTCCCTCAAAGGTCTCACTTAGAAAATGTTTTGCATTCGTAATATTTTCAAAACTCCTGCAAAAAAAATCGCGCACAAGTGTAGAAGCTGTATCTCCCATTCCGTGACCGCCCAGTCCGTCGCAAACTACAAAACACCGATAATTGTCCTTTTCAAATGTTCCTATACTGTCTTCGTTGACTTTTCTTCCGCCAACATCTGTAACAAATGCGTATGTAAGCATAATAACTCCTGCTAAATCAATTCCTCGTATAATAAGCCAGATAATCTATTCCTTGGTTCTGCGATACCAATTCGTGAAAGGACGAATATGTTTTGATATGAAGTGATTCATCATATTTATATCCTTCCGAAGGATTATTTCTGTAATCCCGATAAGAATAATATCCGTTAGGGTCATAGACAATATATTTTGAAATATTGCCATCATTGTCAAGCTCTATGTCCTTAAGCACTATATAGTGCGTTCCGAATTCATTTGTATGAATAATAAGATCAGACATATTTCCGTCCTGAAAAGATTCTTTTGCCAATGAATCGAAATTTATCTGTGAAACATCTCCCGTAGTCTGATAAGATGCTTTGCCGCCTGCGATATCATACCATGCAGCACCTACTCCGCCGCTGCGGTTGTAAGCGTCTCGCGGAGTAGTATATATCCCCATGGCAGTAAGTGCATAAGCAGCTGAACAGATGGCACACCCGTCGCTGTCGCCGTCATGGTCATAATCAAAGCTGTTTTCTCCCTCCATATATTCGGGAAGATACTGGTCAAACAAACGCTCATCGATCACTCCCTGAGTTGAAGCGGGGGTTTCCGTAACTCTTGCCGGCAGATCCGGAATATTCTCTCTGATCACCTGATCGATATTACGTTTGTTTTGTATATCCCTGTTTTCAAACTCATCAGCGCATTGTCTGGCAAGCGTTACACCGGTCTGCATTGTTTCCTTTAAGGAATTGATCATTGACTGAAGCTGCATAGTCCGTGCAATCATTGCCATTCTCATTGTAAGACTGGTCGATTCATTTATTATAAATATCTGCCTGGTTGCTCTTTCCAGATTTCCTTCCAGTTCAAAAACACAGTTCTCTAACTGATCAGCCTGACTTCTCAGAGTATCCGTATTGATCGATATTTTTTGCGGCACTTGTCCTCACCTCATGTCTGATTTACGAATTGTTCAAAACCACATATATTGATATTATCCGTAAGTGATTCCAGTTCATAGCACTCCATCGAGTCTGTTAATTTTATATCAGCTCTGATCTCTCTTACGATACCGGATGAAATGTTATCACTGTTTCT
>CACYDC010000383.1 GCA_902773025.1 uncultured Ruminococcus sp. | reverse complement strand
GTCAATAGCTGGTTAAATGTCTGAACGATACCTGACTGTAGGGAATCAACATCGTTTGTGATTCTTGATAAAATATCGCCTCTTGTTTTCACGTCCAAATCCCCCATTGAAAGATGGGTGATTTTTTCTATTAAATCCATTCTCAGATTATAGCTTATGTCTGTTGTTATGTCAAGCAGGAGATAGCTTTGAAGATATGAGAAAACCGCACTTATGACATATAGAATCACGACCACCATGAGCAAATTGACAATATATTCAATATTCATATTTCCTGAGGTTATGCCGTCAAATATTGCAGTTGTAGCAAACCCTATTAGAAGAGGACTTATCACTGAAAATACCGTAGATATGATTCCGCAGATAACTGTTAAAGTTAGCTTTAACTTATACCCCATCAGGAGACTCAATATATTTTTTATGGATTTTCTGGTATTTGCCGGTTTTTCGGGAGGTGCTCTTCTCGGTTTTCTTGCCATATTATTTGCCTCCTGAAGTTTTTCTGATATAGTCCGTATCTATAATGAAATTGGAAGATTCCCCGCCATCATATAGAAACTCCTTAGACTGTTCTATTTGAGAAGATACTATTTCCCTGTAAATATTACAATTTTCACTTAAGTAATCATGACTTCCCTTGTCTATTATCCTGCCCTCATCAAGTACAATTATCTCATCAGCATCCATAATTGTTGAAATTCTCTGTGATACAATAAGCATTGATGAATTTTCACTTAAGCTTTTTAAGTTTCCTTTAACTTTTGCTTCGGTATTCATATCAAGAGCTGAAAAACAGTCATCAAAGAGGTAAAAGTCACGCACAGCTATTATTGACCTTGCCAGCTGAAGACGCTGCTTCTGCCCTCCTGAAAAATTGGATGCACCCTGTGAAACTTCATCATCCAAACTTTCTATGAAATCCACCTCCGCCATATTCAGCGCTTCTTTAATCTCCTCATCACTTGCATCTGCCTTACCTATCAGCATATTTGACCGGATGGTTCCTTCGAAAAGAATTGCTTTTTGAGGAGCATAGGATATTCTATCTCTGATTGAGGATAACTTATACTCCCTGATATTTTTATCATTGATGAGTATTTCCCCGCCGCTTACATCCTGAAGACGTGGAATTAAATTCAGAATTGTGGACTTTCCACTTCCTGTTCCACCAATTATTGCAGTGGTCTTTCCTTTTTCCAGTTTAAAACTAATATCTTTCAATATTTCCTTTTCACTTCCTGGAAAACTATAGGTTACACCCTTAAATTCAATAGTAGGATTATCATCTATTTTATCAATCGGCCCATCAGTAATTGATATTTCAGTGTTTATCACTTCAGCAACACGCCTTCCTGATACTAAAATTCTCGGAGTCATTACCAGAAATCCTCCCATCATCAGAAATGCCATTACAATTTGTGTAGCGTATTGGATAAATGCTATGATTGTTCCGGTTAATATCTCACCCCTAATCGCATCATATGCTCCGAAGTATAAAATAAGAACTATCATTACATTAAGCAGCAAAGTCATTCCCGGCAGTAAAACCAAGAGTGTTCTGAAAACTTTCAGGTTTACAGATCTGAAATCCTCATTAGTTTCTTCAAATCTTTCCTCTTCGTAATCCTGTCTTATGAATGCTTTAATGACCGGCATTCCAATCAGAATTTCTCTTGATGTCTGGTTGATTTTATCCGTCAATTCCTGCATTATGCTGAAGTAAGGCACTGTTTTTACAAATATTATAATAAACGGTATTATTAATGCTGCGAATGTCACTGCAATAATCCACATGAGATTGGTTCCGAGTTCCAAGGCTTTTATTATGCTTCCTATACCAAGTATTGGTGAAAACAGAATTGTTGTGAAAAACAGCCCTAAAAAAATCTGTATCTGATATACATCGTTGGTATTGCGTGTAATGAGGGATGCTCTTGATATCTTATTCAGTTCGAAATTTGAAAATTTTAAAATCTTGTCATAACTTATTTTTCTCAAATCCCTACCATATGCCGCAGATACTTTACTTGAGAAGTATGAAAGGCCTATTGTAGACAGCACCCCTATCAGAACCATGGCCATCATCATGGTTCCGACACTTATTATGTAGTTAAAATCAGTGTTTTGAATACCTATATCCACAATATCTGCAGTGTATGACGGAAGAGTCAGGTTACAGTAAACATCAATCACCAGGAATAAAAAAATAAGAAAAAGTGGAATTATGCTCTTTTTTAAAGGTTTAATCAATTTTCCTATTGTTTTTAGCGTTTTAGTTAAATTCATGATTTTCCTACATTTTTAAAAGTTTGTTTCAAGAAAAATGTCTTAAAGGTACCTTTATTTTTATGATATATAAATATTATACCACTATAACCAATCCGAAAGGAATATGATGAAAAAAAAGAATAAAAATAAGGTTAAAGAACCTTATTGTAATACAAATCCACCGTTAGGTGAAATCACTTGACCTGTCAGGTAGTTTGCAGTTAAGATGTATTCCAAAGCACCGGCGATTTCTTCGACTTCACCGATGTGTCCAAGAGGAATTGTCGCAGCAAGCGCATTCAATTCATCCTGATTAACACCTCTAAGCATGTCAGTCATAATCATACCTGGTGCAATTGAATTTACCCTTACTTTTCTTGGTGCAAATTCTAAAGCCAATGCACGGCATAATCCGATTACTCCGGTTTTGGCGGCACAGTAGTCAGCCTGGTTGATTACACCAGTCAATCCACCGACAGATGCAGTACATACTATTGCAGTATCACGGTCTACCATGTAAGGAAGGGCAAGGTGACACATGTGCATCATAC
>CACYDC010000382.1 GCA_902773025.1 uncultured Ruminococcus sp. | reverse complement strand
TTCAGTATCAGCTCTTGAACTTATATTTGATACAGACAACAATATTCAGCTTGTCATAGATAATGATCTGATGAAGGACGAATATATTTGCGGCCACCCGGGCATTAATACATCAACAGTCCGCCTGCTCCGTGATGATATGCTCAGATATGTTCGTGAAACAAAGCATGAGCCTACATTTATAAATTTGCCAACAGAATGATTTATGAAGTCTCCCGGGTTTGGCTATTTTTATACTATTATAACACCGGAGGTTTTATTTTTTCCCCATAGCTAAAAGCTTTTTGAACCTACGGCATAGCCGGGAGGACGAGATACAAGAAAAAGAGTACAGGTTCAAGTCCTGTACTCAGTATAACATATTCATCAATATGTAAAATGATTAAATCTCATACTTTGTTTTACTCAGAATGTATATTCCGGAAACAAGAAACGGATAGCCGTCTGTTAGGATGATTATCCGTGTTTTAGTTTATATTAAGCAGGATTTGCTATTGCATCGGCTTTTTTTATTCCCATAGCTTTATTGAGTGCGGGCTTGAAGTGCTTAGACAAGATTTTTACTTCATTTCCAACCAAAAATGCAGAGATGAATGTTCCGATGCCAATGCTGCCGAGAGCATGAAGAACAATAAGACAGGTAGTCATTGATATAATAACCATAGTGATGTCGCCAATAACCTTTAATGTCGTGAATTTCCAATTTGTTACCTGCGTGATCGCAATCAAGAAGCCTTCTGTCGGAAGCGGTATCAATTCAGCAGAGACATACATAAAAACTCCGATTGCAACAATAACCGTGCTGACAAGAGCCAGAATCAGTTTTAATGCAAAACTTGTCGGGTCGGGTATCATTCGAACAAATTTTACACAAGAGGTCATGAAAAGCCCAAAGACAATACTAACCGGAATTTGAAGCAGATTGATTTCCTTATATTTCTTTCGCAGGATCGGTATTTCAAGCAGAGCCGCAGCAATAGAGAAAATCGTGGTAGCTATTCCGAGGTCAATGCCCGATACTACTGTCATGGTATAAGGAACGGAGCTTATCGGAGAAACGCCCAATACTGATTTCACAGATACCGCAACACCTAAAGTCATGATAAGCATTCCGGAGAAGTAACACAACAACCTTACTCCCATATTCTTTTTATCCTTCATAAAAAAGCCTCCAAATACAGATTTGCTTAATATCTGAACATATCGTTTTATATTATATCAAATCGTCCCGGAAAAGTCAAACGGAATTGAAAAGTATAATTTGTAATTCAGTGATTTAATATATTCAAGGAATTTGCCTGCCACTCATGCATACGAACTCGGCTTTATCCACGCAAGGCGATGATTGGCAGACAGAAGAATGCCAAGTTCGTCCTTAGTTCGATTGACCTTTCAACTCTAATATGCTATAATTGTAAAAAAGCAAATAACCGAGGTGATACCATGAAACGCAAAACAGCCAAAGAAATACTTGCCGAATCTTTCCGTGAGCTTGCCGAAACAGTTCCTATAGACAAAATAACCATTAAGGATATCGTGTATAATTGCGATTATTCTCCTGCAACATTCTATCGCCACTTCAAGGATAAATATGATCTCATCGCCTATGACTATGTTCAGCGCACCTCGGAGATCATGGAGAAGGTCGGCAAGAATGGTTATGAATGGAAGGATACTCTGACAGATGGTATGCGCTTTTTTGATGAAAACAGAAAGTACATGAAAAATCTGCTCCTTAATACAAGCGGTGCGGATTCTTTTGTGAGACACTTTGCCGGTGCAAATATAGGGTTTTTGACGGACTGTATATTGAATAAAGCATCAATAAAGGAACTACCTTCTGACCTTGAAGTCTACGTAAGATTGTATGTATTTGGCACGGTTCAGATCACCTGCCAATGGCTGCTTGGAGAATTTGACAGTACCGCAGATCATCTTGGGGAGCTGTTTGAAAAGGCAGTTCCGGAACCGCTGAAAGAGTATTTATATTAAAAATGAGAGAATTTTG
>CACYDC010000381.1 GCA_902773025.1 uncultured Ruminococcus sp. | reverse complement strand
GGTGCGGACATGACAGTTAAAAACATCAGCACCCGTGCCAAGATATGTGGCAGGAGTGCCAAATGTACGGGTGGTCATTCTGCCGTTATGGCACTGATGCCAAGGCAATAAAAATTGGTGAGATGATGCTACTAAAAAAGTCTAAAAATATATAAGAAGAAAAGGTGGGCTGGGCAATTATGCCCAGCCTCAGACTGTAGTTAGAAATAGTTATTGATTCTTGGAGGATATGATTCTTATAGCTTTCCTTTCGTCGGAGTCATTTACTAAAATGTCGACGCCATACGCCCCAAATTCTGGAGTTCCATGAGCGATAACACCTCTGGGTGAATCCTGGCAATAGGCTGAAATCCCATGAGTTTTTAGCTAGGCGATTACATTGTTTGCCTGTATAATATCTGATGCGTTGTAAATGGTTTTCATGTTTACACCGCATCACTCTTTCTTTTACTCCAAACAGAAAGAATGCGAAGTACAACAAAACATAGTATTGCTATTTCGACAAAGAAACCTCCTGAAAACAGTGTGACCGTAGGGCTATAACCACCGATTCTGATTATTGTTACAGAAAAGATAATCGTAAAAATCACTGACATAATGATGCTTAATACCAGATCGCTAAGGGCGGTTCTCTTCTTTCCGCATGCTGCATCCCATAATCCGCCCCGAGCCATAAGCACCAAATAAGAAGCTCCACCAACTATAAGGGCAATTGTCTCACCTGCTACCATTTTCCGGCTGACAGGTGCTATAAGTATCTGAGCAACAATTGTGATTGCACAAACAATAAACATGATTCCAAACGTCTTATTTCCGGTACTGGCAACTTTCTTCTTTTCCATTTCGCTGTAATCAGCAACTTTCTCCAGTGTCTCTTTTAATTCTTTATCCATCGTGTCATTTCTCCTTTCTCCGTCAAGAATCTCTTTGATCTCAACGTCATAGTACTCTGCTAATTGAATAAGAATACTCAGATCAGGCATTGTGGATGCAGTTTCCCATCTTGAGACTGTTCTTCCGGCTACGCCAAGAATCTCTGCAAGCTGTTCCTGTGTAAGACCTTTTTCTTTTCGTAACTCCTTAAGGAAGTTCCCAATTTTCTGCATATCCATTTTTGCCGCCTCCTTTCAATTGCAGAGTACTAATTTCCGAGAAATAATAACACGACACAATGTGAGAATTGCTGGTTTTATGCTGATTAGACAGGTATGTCTACTATGGATTAATAAGATTTATTCTTTAAGTCAACTATTAAACACATCCTCAATGCATATACATTCTGCAAATCGCTGTGGCCACATCATTTCGTTATAATATTTGTATGTGGTTTCAGCATCCATATAGTCATTGTTACTGGTTGAATTACATGCCTTTGGAATTATGACTTTATATCCCCTGTCAAATGCAGATTTTACTGTTGCATCAATGCAGAAATTGGTCATAAGGCCTGAAACAATCACGGTATCTTCTTTTTTATCTTCAAGATATCTGCACAGGTCTTTATTTCCAAAGCTGCTGTTAACTGTTTTGTAGTATATCTTTTCATCAGGAAGCGGAGCTATTTCATCATATATCTCAAAGTCTCTGTCGCCTAAACTGAAGCCTGTTCCCGGCCCGTCATCATGCTGAATATAGATAACCTCTACTCCATGCTTTCTCGCCTGAGCTATCAATTCTTTAAGATTACTGACAAAGTCTTTAAAATCATACAACCTATCATCAGTAATGCCTTTTTGAACATCAATTACTAAAAGTACCATTTTTGCATTCTCCGCTATAAATCTATGCCCATAGACTTTTCAATAAAGTCGAGGGGATTGTAAAATAAAAAACTGAAACAACTTGTTGCAGTTTTAAAAGGACTAAACCGCATAAAAAATTTAGTTGTTCTTATTCTCCATAGCTTCCCATTCTGCCTTCATCAGTTCTAGCATTCGCTTTCTTTGCTCTTCAATCGGAATACCTGAATGATCAACTTTAGTAATTGGAATATCGCGCCAG
>CACYDC010000380.1 GCA_902773025.1 uncultured Ruminococcus sp. | reverse complement strand
TTTTTCAGTACATTTTCAAATCTGTGTTTATTATAATAGTCCCAATATCTTTTCCTGGCTTTTTCATTGACATTTGTAGGATATTCCAAATGCGGCTGCCAGACAGCCTCTTTAGAGCATGCTTTGATCCGCAGATCACTGCATTTATCCAGCAGATATTTTCCTTTTTTTGTATTGATCAGAACCTCCGAAGTCCCTCTGTCATCATCCATTTCGGGAAGAAAATGTTTAACATTCCAGAAATCACCTAAAGTTATATCTGCCTCTCTATTATAGCTTGTGTATTTACAATTAAAGCATGAAGGGCGAACAATATAACACGAGCTGTATATTTTCATAAATGAGTTTCCCGAATCTATTGATTCTGTCATATCTTTCCCATTTATACTAATTATAGGTTTCCACTTATGCCATCCTGCTTTTTTTCCCCGAAACTGATATGCAGCTTTTCCTTTTCCACGATCATTGATCCACTTCACGTAATCATGCCATACTTTGGGGCTTGAAACCCCATGACATATAAAATCACATGTAAACAGACTTGAGACATCTGTTTTTTTTGCCACTAAATACTGGTTTACTGCTGCTATCTGACAGGGTGTACCAGTTACCAGGACCATTCTATTCATTTTCAAGTCTTTTTCTATAGATTTTAAAACAAGACCGATTCTACTCTGAATATATTTTGAACCCAGCATCTGGTTCCTTGCGTCAACACTGTCTGCTCTTACGTGCTCAACACCTAGTTCACTATTAAATCTTACACCATAGATAATTCCTCCACTTTCCAATACAGAATCAGAAAGAGCAGAAAAAACACCCCCGGAGCTGCTTTTCTCCAGGATCTCATGATCTCTGTGTTGTGCGGCGTAATAATACTGTTTTGTCACCTCATGCCCCACTATAATGTTTGCAGGACAATTGTTTCTGCAAATATTACAATGTATACATTTGGTTTCATCTATTTCAGGATAAATAAAACCTTCTTTATCTTTCTTAGTATTAACGGCTTCTACAGGACAAATATTTACACACAATTCGCATCCCGTACACTTGTTTTTTTCAGCTATGATCTCCTGGTTATTCATACGCATCATCTCTGTTTATATTATTATTTGTACTGGTGAATGTTTTTTCCAGATCTCTGATTTTTTTTTCGAGTAAAGCCTGATTCTGTGTTAGTCGAAAGATCCGGTTGTTCAGATGGGTCACTATTACAGACAGAGAAAGTATTATCAGCAGCGAAAAAAGCATAAATAAAGCAAATATAAAATTTGATGGTGTTTTAATCCCTATCAATCTTCCGATGGAGTAAATCACCTCCGGAAACATTACAGAAAACAACATCACCAGTACCGCAAACAACCAGAGCAATGAGTACCTAAGGCTAAGGAGATCCTTTAATAATGCATTTACCAAAAAAAACGTAAACAGTAAAATACCAATAACAAGAAAAACTCTAAGCCTTGTATCTAACACAATGTTCTCCTTTTGAACCTCTGAAGAATGATGGCCAAAATAACTTTCACCATATAATATCCGCTGTTCAGAATATTAATTGAAGAAACCCCTCCCTGTCTTTCATTCATTATCACAGGGCTCTCCACTACTTTGTACCCTTGTATTACAGCGTCAGCTATTGCTTCAGGTTCCGGATAATCTTTCGCGTAATTCTTTGCAAAATGAGCTGTCAATGTTTTATTACACAGTCTGAATCCAGAAGTCGAATCTGTAACATCAGCCCCGCATATGATTTTCAGAAAAAAATTAATTGTCTTATTTCCTGCTCTTCTTGCTGCTGAAGTCTGAAATCCTTTATTCTCTATAAAGCGAGAACCTATCACCATATCCGCTTTGTTGCGCATCATGCACTCTAACATACCCTGAATAAACGCCGGATTATGCTGTCCGTCTCCATCTACCTGAACAGTATATTGATAGCAATTATTAACAGCATACATGTAACCAGTCTGGACTCCGCCGCCTATACCCAGATTTGTTGGCAAC
>CACYDC010000379.1 GCA_902773025.1 uncultured Ruminococcus sp. | reverse complement strand
CCAGAGCGCTGTATATGCCATGCTCGGTGAGGTTTATGAATCCGACTTCTGGCATGACGGCGGCTTCGGCGATATAGCAAAGTATAAAGGCTTTTGTTTCAGCGGATTGAAAGGCAGATACAAGACTGACAATATGAATAAGAAAATCGTATTTGAAGATACTGTCCGCTTTGAGGTGAGAAGTGCAGTTTTTGAGTTTATTGACGCCTTTCAGCGGGCTGTAGAGATTCACCCGTACATCCGGTTGTTTGACACAAGACTTGATGTAGTTGGTGCTTCCCTTAGCAACCGGCACTTGAAAGACGGCATAACCGCTTTAAGAGCTGTCACTCCGATCGTGATTCATTCCACCGAAAGTGACGGCCATACGCTTTACTATTCGCCTGATGATGAGGAATTCTTCACAAGGATATGTCTTAACGCAGAAGCGAAGTTCAGAGCCATCTGCGGATATGACGGCGATCCTATTCGAATAAGACCTGCCGGAGAAATGAAAAAGGTCGTTACAAAATATAAAAACACATGGATAACCGGCTACCAGGGGCCTATTGAGATCAATACAGACTATAAAACCGCAGAGTTTATTTATAATACCGGTCTTGGCGAGAAGAATTCAGAAGGCTTCGGATTTGTGGAAACAGATCAATAACAAAAAAACCTGTCTCAGAACAAAAACGTTCCGGGGCAGGTTTTTATTTTGTATCATTCTTCTTTCAGCTCTTGAAATGCAGGGGTTGAAGAAAGCTTGTCTATTAATGCAGACGGCTGAAAAATACCGTCTCTAATATTATTATCAAGTGCCTGGTGCTGTTTCTTTTTTATTTCTTCTAAATCCGATTTTTTTATCTCTGCATGTTCAAATTTTTCGCTGCCTTCTTTCTCTCCGTTTGTCAGATATATTGAATCCTTTCCTTCCCCTAACGAAAGGTAAAGTGGTGTCTGGTCAATTGAAACAAGAAAAATCTGCTTTTTTCCTTTGATAGCCTGAGCAAGCTCCTTGACACACTGAAAAGAATTGAAGTATTCTTTTGAGATTAATGCGATAAAAATCTTACACTTTGAATTAGCCTGTTCGAGCGTCTTTTTCCAATCCTCCAGCACAGGAATAGAATCATCATACCAATAACGGAATCCGGCTTGCTTTAAGGTGCCAATGAACGTGAACCTTTCTTTCGGCGCATCTACCCTTCGATAGCTGATAAAAGCATAAGGCTTGACATCAGCAGCAAATGGATTAATCTTTGACCGCAAAGCCATCTGGGCGTACTGTCCGTAGTTCATGTATGCTTTGATTGACTCTCTGGAATATACATCATACAGTTTTGTTTGATCTACAATATAACTTTTATTATTGCCTGAATTATCATAGTTGATCGTATATATCTTCGTAACAGGGATAACTGGCCTTCCGTCTGTCAGACGGGCAATGTAGCTTTTCTCAGTTTCACCCTCTTTTGACATGATATCTTTTTCTTCATCTAAGTCAGGCATACTTAATACCTGAATCAGGGTACTCGCAATAAAGGACATAGCCCTTAATCCACCGTGAATATCAACATACAGTTTCCAGTTTTGATCAGGATCCTCATTAAGACCAATATCCTTGTTATCTTTACGGTAGTCTTTATACAGCTTTCTTATGTACTGCATCAGCCCTTCAATGCCTTTTTCGGGCTTATCCTCAGAAAGATAAATATCATCCTTGAAACAAGGAAGCTTATATTTTTTTTCTTTATGAAACGCTTCCACCCTTTTCTCAAAAAATGTTACAGCGGATATTGTTTCACCAGCGTCAAATGCAATTTCTCCGCCGATCCCTGTTTCCCTGACTTTTGTGTTTAAAGCAACCACGGAGAACGGATAAGAAAGACTGGCTTTTGCTTCCTTAGTAGCAAGAATCACATAATGAGTAATTTCTCCGTATCTGTCTAAAAGATACTGCGGAACAGGTTCCAACTGACCGATGCCTCGATATTCCTGTCTGACATGACAAATTGTGTCATCCTCAGTTTCAAGCCTCTGATATTCATAATTATTTTTGAAAGGATCTTTATGACCGTGCAACGGATCTGGCAGCGTACTCATTGCAAGTACCAGTACACTATATTTTTTCATATTCAAGCCTCCCCTAATACTTTGTACTGCGGATAGATACGTCCGTTCTTTTCTTCATCACGAAGATATTTTACCTTGATTTTTTTCCCTTTCAAATCAGAGATGGGAAGATGTTTCAAATTAGGAGGCAGTTGATTGATATTGCAGCTTCCTTCTTTTTTCCCTGAAATATCAAAGAATACAAAATAGCCGGATTTGTTTGCCTTTCCATTGAGAACGGCTATCATCTCATCGCCTTCTCTTTGCAAGCTTTCCTCATGTGAGACTATAGGGGTCTTTAACATTTCCCCCTCCATAGCCTTAAGATGCTCCACAAACAATTCACTGTTTCTCTTTTGAGGCATTGCAGTTATTGTCTGGTTATTTCTGT
>CACYDC010000378.1 GCA_902773025.1 uncultured Ruminococcus sp. | reverse complement strand
TATTACTGTTTACTCTCTGCTCATCTTTCTCTGAAAGTGGGATAAGCCTGTTTTTCATTGATGGATCTACTGTTTGCGGTGCTGAAAAGATCAGAACACAATTCGAAGTGATAGGAAACCAAAGAGATTTAAAATTCATCATCTCCTCGGGCCCTTTTATCCCATACATGGGATGATCAGATGTAAAAAGATGGTCAGACTTCGCAAAGCCAACGGTTAGGATTCTTGTCCGCAGTACGGACAGAAAAAACAAAAAGGCATTTGTCTCATTGCTGTCTGGTTTCTTGAAAAAGGGCAGACTGTACGCAATTGCTATGTTCCTTATCTCATTTTCTGTGAATCCTTCCGGCAGTTCTTCTTTCATGGTCTCGGTGATCCCATTGAGGATGCTGGGAACTCGCATGATCTGAAGTGTGGTGTAAAACTGCCAAAAGAACCGTTCTTCCGCTGTTAGAAAACTCTTGGTTTTATAGTTCTCTTTGTGTATCGCTTTACTCAGAAGACGCTTTCTATACTCGGCAAATTGCCCTTCATATTCTCCAATCGTATCTTCCAGATAATTATTCCATATGAATCCCCCGTCGTTATCTCTGAATTCATATAGATTCTTTTCTCTGCAAATGGATTCAATACTAACAGGGCGATGGATAGGCTTTTCCTGCTTTAGGTTGTACTCATATATACCGGTAGAATCCGAGGAAAAACCTCTGAGATAAATTTGAGGAACATAGTGCTGGTTTTTTGTCGGTTGCTTTTCTGGCATGGAAACACTATCCTCTTCTAGGCTTTACCTCGCCAAACGGTTCTATAAGCAAGTTCAGTTCGCAGAAAACCTTACTTGCAGTAATAGGGATATGGTCTATTAGTTCCAGATGGCCATTTTGAAATTCCGTAATAATCAACTCGTCTTCAAAAAGGAAACTAAAAAAAGTCTCAAGTTCATCTGTATACGCTTGTCGGAACGCAATAACACTTTCCAACTTCTCTGATATAGAAAGAATGAGATCAGTCATTTCTTCTTCGTAATCATACTGGAAGTCAGTTGGAAAGAAAAACCTGTATGTCAATAGCAAAAAGAGATTTTTCTTGACCTTCATCACCTTTAGCGCTGCTTGGATCTCCCTTTCCATGAGTGTTTCAGGTGAAGCAAGAAAATAGCTGGTATCTATTCTTTCTAATTCCGCTAACGTGCGGTCTTTCAATATGGATAAAATCCAAGTCCCTGTTATACTGCCGCTTTTCATCTTGGGTTCTGTAATTGCCCAAAAACAGTCTCCATATTTGATTGCTTGTAAAGAAAAAAGGCTTTTCCCCTGTAGGGCCTTCTCACTTCCAAAAAGCTTGAAATCAAGACCATACTCTTCTGTCCCAATCTTTGCATAACAGTCACATTGTCCTTTGGATTGTTCCTCTTGAAATACGAACGGATTTCCTCTTGTTTTCCCCATGAAATAGGCGGACGCGTTCAGAAATTCGGTTAAATAAAGCTCATAATTTGAATTCGGGTCATTCTGAACTGCGCCATGGATGACGAGATGAGCGGGAAGCATTTTTGTGATTAGTTTATCATGTCCTGGGCTCATTGTTTCTCCTGGAAGGTCAGCAGCCTGTCGCGGTAATGCTCATATTGCTTTTGGCGGGCTTCGATCTCGGCGGGAAGGCCAGAAGAAATGTCATTACACAGGGTATCAAATCGCCTCATTATAGAAACCACCCTGTTTTGTTCTTCAAGACTTGGAACAAGGATTGACACTTTTCCAATTGCGTCTTTATTTATCTTTGGGGGCGTTGCGTCTGTCAATATGTACTTGTGTAGCTCCTTTTTTCCATACCCACTTTCAATATAATACTTCAAGTATCTGCTGTTCAGGAAAAAAGGATTAGGGCGAAGCAAGGCAAGAGAAACATAGTAAGCAAGCGGTTCATCTTTATCTATTACAGTACATTTGCCAATTACGCCCGCTGTTATTCTTGTCATCAAGACATCATTTGCTTGTGGTTTGGTTTTATACTTTTCATAGTCTTTTTGTGAAATGTATTTTGTTGACCCATATAAGTTGTCTATGTTTTCTACGCTTACAAATTTTACTCCTGAGGAAGTATATGTAGGTGTTTGATGAGTTCCGTCATAAATACTACATACTTCATTTAGTTTTCTTTTTTCTGCATTAACGCACGACATTATTGCGGCTTCAAGATAATACTCATACTGCTTTTTTCTCGCTGCAAGCTCCGCTGTAAGCTCCGCTGTAAGCTCCGCTGTAAGCTCCGTGAAATTGTCCAGAATGCGGACAATTTCACGCTGTACAGGCAGCGGCGGAACGGGGATTTTCAACGCCTTGAAATCTCCGCCTGTCAGTTTAGGTATATTCCCATGTATCAGGGGAGAAACATTGATTGTTTGTAAGAAGTGAAATAGGTATCTCAGCAATATGCCTTCTTTTTCTTCAATTATATGGGCGTGGTTATTAACCCATATTTTTCCCTGCGCCCAGTTAACGACAGGATTT
>CACYDC010000377.1 GCA_902773025.1 uncultured Ruminococcus sp. | reverse complement strand
TTCGAACCCTCGAAACGGGGTTAGCGTTTACACGATTTCCAATCGTGCTCCTTCGGCCATCTCGGACAACTCTCCGTATGATCGAATAAGTTAAAAATCAATTACTTGAATATTATATCATACAATTTTACAAAATGCAAGTATTTTTTTTAAATTAATGCCTTTTTTATTGATTATACGAACTTTTGCAGAATTGGGCGGCTTGAAGGTAAGCCCTGACCTTTTTTAAGACTTGAATAGATACTAATGAAGTTCCTTTATTTCACAGTTATTTTTTGGCAAATTGTTCATAAAAAATGCCAGAATAAGTACAATAGTGCCAAAATTTAAATTTTTATGAAAAAATTGGTCGATTGTACAATAAAACGAATAGGTAATTTTTGACAAAATTATTATCGGGAGTTATAATATAGTAAGAAACACAAATCATACAAAAAAGGGGGACCCGATATGTCAAGAAAGAAAAATCAAAAAATCAAGATATTAAAGGTTCTTGATATACTGAAAGCACATCAGGGAGAAAGCAAATCTATTACTACAAAACAATTGTGCCTTGAACTGCAGGATTACGGTATTCCCTGTGACCGCAGAACACTGATAGACGATATAGAAACCTTGTCTGCTTATATTTCAGATGCACCGGAGTACCATTTTCAGATCAGAATTATGAATACAAACAGGGGCAATGCTTATTATACTGTTCAGAAACCGGTTTCCGATGATAAGCAGTTTACGGAAAAGGAACTGAAAAGTCTGATTAACGGTATTAACAATCTTAAACTTACTGAAGATATCAATAAAACAGATGCAGACCGAATAAAAGAAAAATTAATTGTGCTTGCTCCCGAAAACAAACGAAAAAAATTAAGTCAGTATGCCGAGGATGACAATAGCTATGCACTGGACACTGTCGCCGCAAAAATTCTGATCGATTCAATCAATTCTCTTACATTTATGAGAAATAACACATCTGACAGAATTATAGATACTATAATAAATATGTCTGATCAGGATGACAAAAGAGCATTGATTTCTGAAAAGAATAATCCTATCTATGATAACCGCGAAAGCGGAAGTATCACTCTTTACGATATTGACAAGTTGTTCAGAGCGATTGATCATCAGACAAAAATCGCATTCCGCTATTTTGATCTGGACGAGAACCGCAATAAAATTTATCGCCACAACGGTAAAAAGTATATCGTTGAGCCTTTAACGCTGATGCCCAATGATAACCATTATTATCTGCTGTGCTATGACGAAAGTACGGAGAGCAATTTCAAAACCTACCGAATTGACCGGATGACGGATATTGAGGCAAAAAGCAGCGGCGAACCAATATCGGAAAAAGCAAAAAAGCTTCGTCAGATTTTGCCGTCACATACCAGTCAGGTATTCAGGATGTACAATGGTCCGGTAAGGAAGGTTACACTGGAATTTTCAGATAAATTAATCGGTCAGATATTCGACAAATTCGGTGCAGATACGAAAATTGTACGTATTGATAACGATACCTGCCGGATAACAGAAGATATACAGATAAGCCCTCCGTTTCTTGGATGGTTATTCCAATTTACCGGAGATATGAAGCTCATTGCTCCGCAGGATGTTATTGAACACTATACAAACCAGTGTGCCTCTATCTGCGGCTTTGAATCATAATATCGGTCCTGCCTTCCGTACCACGGCAGGAACAAACCTTTTTAACCCTTTATAAGTTTATATCCCGTCCGGATTGATTTGTCCGGACGGTTTTTTATATCTGTCAGATAAATTGATTCTGTGTTTCATCATATTGATAGCCGACATCAGAAAGCTTATTCTGGATATCCACGGCAGTTACACCTTCACTTTTGCAAAGTTCCTCAAGTGACGGATAATTGTCCCGAAGCTTCGTATTAATATAAGACAGTAAAATTATCGGATCATTCGGCATTTTTAATTTCTCCTTTTAAGTAAACTTATTGTGGCGCTGAATCTCGCTTGCTATTGCAGCTAAAACGCATTTCCCTGGGGGGAAACCCTTTGTTTAAAAACAAAGGGTTATCC
>CACYDC010000376.1 GCA_902773025.1 uncultured Ruminococcus sp. | reverse complement strand
CTTCCTCGTCTGTCTTTTTTATCTCTTCCATGGATGTTTACCCCTTCCGGTCAGATTATGAGTTCTGTTATCGTGATATGAATAGGATTACTGTATTCTGAAAACCTGATATTCACTAAACAGAATATAGCACAATTTATACCCAAAATCAATCAGTTTTTCCTTACAATAATGTAATTCTGTCTGACGAAAATGTAAAGCAAAGAAGGGTCTGTGAAATAATTCACAGTTTTTTTCTTCATATTCCTTGCCAGCGTAACGCTGCCTGTGCGCATGACACGGTCAGCACCCCAATGGCACTTCCTGCCGGCGCGTGACCGCACTATTTAACGGTTTAAAGGGATATCAAGGCGGCTTTACCGTCCTGATATCCCTTTAAACAAATTTCCATGATAGTTTTTAATCTGCGTATTTTACAGCATCATCAAATAGTTTTTCAACCTCTTCTGAAGGCGCTTTGGTTATAAGCGTTGTAATAACTGCAGCAAGCATACCGCAGACAAAACCGGGAGCAAGCTCATATATGCCTGTGTTGAACAGCATGGTGTTGTAGGTCTCACCAGTTGTGGTCAGCATGAGCATCCATGCTATATCTGCAACAGCTCCCACAGCTATTCCGGCGATAGCGCCCTTGAAATTGAATCTTTTCCAGAACAGGCTGAGGATAATTGAAGGACCTATGGATGCTCCGAAAATACCCCACGCATTTGTGACAAGAGACATAATGGAGCCTGATGCCGGATTTGAAGCTATGAGCAGCGCGATGATGGATACAGACAGAACAACGATCCTGCCTACCCAAAGCATTTCCTTGTCTGAAGCCTTGTTTTTGCGGAAAACAGGCTTATAGACATCACTTGCAAATGACGATGAAGCAGAAAGAAGCTGGCTGTCTGCGGTGCTCATTGATGCTGCAAGAACAGCAGAAAGCAGGATTCCGGAAATAACTCCGGGGAATATCTTCCTTACCATGGTTATGAATACAAGTGAATTGTCAACGGTTTTCTGGTCATAGCCGAGATACATAAGTCCGATAACACCGATCACAGCAGCAAAGAATACTATGAATACTGTCCAGATGATGCCGATAACAGCGGATTTTTTCATTTCCTTCTGTGAGCGTATTGACATGAAGCGGATTATAATATGCGGCATACCGAAATATCCGAGACCCCATGCAAGACCTGAAACGATATCCTGCCAGTTGGTGAGGGCATTCCAGTAATCCGGAACAACAGATGTTACATCTGCTGTATTGGAGGAATCGAGCATGAACATTGCAACAAGCGGAGCAATAAGCATTCCGCCGAAAATAAGCATACCCTGGAAGAAGTCTGTCCAGCATACGGCGGAGAATCCTCCGAGGAAGGTGTAACTGACAATTACAAGGGCTGCAAGATACATTGCAACAGTTGCGTCAATTCCGATAACTGTCTGGAACAGTGTTCCGCAGGCTTTCAGGCTTGAAGCTGAATAGATGGTGTAAGCGATAAGGAAAACCACAGCGCAGAGTATCTGAAGAACCTTTGATGATGTGAGAAAACGGTTTGTAAGGTACTGCGGGATCGTGATAGAGTCGTTTGCAACAATAGAAAACCTTCTGAGTCTCGGCGCTTCAAAGATCCAGCTCAGTGTGTATCCTATTGCAAGACCGACCGGGATCCATATCTGTCCCATGCCAAGAGCATAAATAGATGTGGGAAGTCCCATAAGCACCCATGCGCTCATGTCAGAAGCACCGGCAGAAAGTGCCGTTACCCAGGGACCCATCTGTCTGCCGCCGAGAAAATAGGTTTTCTCGCCGCCACTTTTGCTTTTTACGAAGAAGAATATTCCTATTCCCAGCATAAAAAGCAGGTAAATAATGAATACGATTATTTCAGACCAATTCATTTTTTACATCTCCTTTTTTTGGAAAAATACTGTTCAATTGTAACATATATGATCATAAAAATAAATGTTTTTTTAAAAAAATTGTTATTTTTTTATTCATGCGGATGTGATCATTTGAAAATAATCTGTTAATACCCTTGTAATAAATCTATGATAATATTCCTTATTGCCGGGGTATGCTGATTTAACTGACAAAAAACCGCACGGAGCGCACCTGATTTCTATTGACAAATAATAAACAGAATAGTAAAATTATATCTGAAAGTGAATGAAGGAGGATGCATTGATGAATAAAAAGCAGATAATCCGTCTGGTTTGTCTGAATCTTGGTATCGCTCTGTGGAATGTCATCCTTTTTTCCCGTGGACTGATAGGTCTTACTATCGGAGCAGATGCGATAATGAGTGCCCTTGGGGTAACTGATATAGTAATGAGTCTGATAGGCTTCGGTTATGGAAACTACTCGATCCTGTTCAGCCAGCCGGAAGCTCTGCAGCTTTATAAGGGAACCGAGCTTGCCGAGTCAAAGGATTTTGTTGAGGCTCTTGAACAGAGACGGGAGAAAAAGATCTTCGATGCGGAAATTGATTCTGCAATAGAACAGATATACCGTATGGATGATAAGGAAAAGGCGCTCGATACTATCCTTTCGCAGTATTTCTCCCCGCAGGAAATGACATATACAAAATTCCGTACTGTAATAACATCTGTTCAGGCGCTGTTTTACAATAATGTCAAGAAAATGGTCAACCGTATGATAATTTTTGATTACAAGGATTATCAGAAGGTTCTGCAAAAGCTCAATAATTCCCCGGTGG
>CACYDC010000375.1 GCA_902773025.1 uncultured Ruminococcus sp. | reverse complement strand
TTATTATTTATTTTAAAACTGCCGTTAACCATATAAGGTCCACGGCAGTTTTTGTAATTATTAAGCAAAACTTGTTCTTCGGCGATGGGGAATGGCCTGATATTTTTTTAATTTTTTAAGCAAATGAGCGATGCCATCCTCATCGTTAGATAATGTGATATAATCAGCAGCCTCTTTGACGGGTTGTTTAGCATTAGACATTGCAACACCAAGCCCTGCGTATCTTATCATTGATATATCGTTAAAACCATCACCGCAGGCAATACATTCTTCAGTTTTAATACCTATAAGTTTTAAAAGCCTGTCAATTGATTCAGCTTTATCTATACCGTGAGGAACAATCTCAAGAAAGAATGCTTCCGATTTAAATATGCCTAATCTATCACCGTATTTTTCCGAAAGAATTTTTTCGAGTTTGAGTATATCCTCAGGTTCACCCTGGATAAGGCATTTATTAATATCAAAATCAATATATTTCGGAAAATCCTCAACATATTTTATTCCCATACCGTTTATACGCGCTTCAAGTTCGGTATATTTGTTGATGTTATTTCCGACCACAATATCTGTACCCTGATATGTATTTATTCCTACGGGATAATCACTGATTATTTCGCATATTTCCGGAACAACAGATAAGGGCAGTTTTTGTTGAAATATAATTTCATTATTTTTACAATTTATAACACTTCCGCCGTTATAAGCAAGTATATATCCTCCGTATTCATCCATTTTCAGAGTTTTTGCATGAGGCATTATACCCATTGTGGGCCTGCCGGAGGCAAGTATTATTTTTCCGCCGTTTTCCTGAAATTCAATCAGATAATCTCTGGTTTTTTCCGTAATTATTTTTTCAGAATTAGTCAGAGTTCCGTCTATATCGAGAGAAATAATCCTGTAGCTCATGAATGGACTCTCCTTAACAATTATTTGTCCATATTTTAACTTTTTGTTAAACATTTGTCAATATTCTTTTAAGCGGTAAATAATCCAAAGAAAAAACTCTGTTAATAAATCATATATTTCTAAAAAAGATATTGAATATTTTTCTGCAAAGTGTATAATGTATATATGATAGTTTGCTGATGTTAATATATTTGCAAAATTTCAGATATTGTATTATATTTATTTAAGTACAGCAATTATATCTAATCGAATGGAGGCTACATAATGAAAAATAAAAAATTGATTTCTCTTATTTTAACTATGGCTCTTGCTGCTTCACCTGCTTTTCTTATGTCAGGCTGTGTAGGTAGTGTTATTGATGTTGACGAAAACGGCAATCCTGTTTCTAAAACCGAAAGCTCATCATCAGATGAAAAGTCTGATTCAGAATCAAAATCAGACTCAGATTCGGATTTAGATTCAGATTCAGATTCAGATAGCGGCGACAGTTCATCAGGTTCTGCTGATAAAGCAAAATTTGACATGACTGATAAAATTCAAGACGGTACAATTCTTCACGCATGGAGCTGGTCGTTTAATACTATCAAAGAAAGCATGGCTGACATAGCTGCGGCCGGATATACTTCGATACAGACTTCACCTGCAAATGCATGTGTTGAGGGTGAAAAAGGCGGAATGCAGCTGTATGGAAGCGGCAAATGGTATTATCATTATCAGCCGGTGGATTGGACGATAGGCAACTATCAGCTCGGCACAGAAGATGATTTCAAGGCAATGTGCGCTGAGGCTGACAAATACGGTATCAAGATAATAGTGGATGTTGTGCCTAATCATACAACAGCCAGGGAGAATCAGAAAAAGGTATCACAGACATTTATTGATGCTGTAGGCGGAATAGATAAGCTTTATCACAAAAATGCAGAAAAGGGAATATCTAACTATTCAGACAGAGCAGAAGTTACGACACATTCTCTGTTGGGATTACAGGATGTCGATACAGAAAATCCGCTTTTCCAGGAGTATTTCCTGAAGTATCTGAATCAGCTTATAGCAGATGGTGCAGACGGTTTCCGTTATGATACGGCAAAGCATATTGCGCTTCCTGATGATCCGCGTGATTCTGCTGAGGCTGCTGATGAAACAAATAATTTTTGGGATATTATCAAAAAGACTGATAAAGCAGATACTATCTTTAATTACGGTGAGGTTCTACAGGGCAGCGGTGAAAGAGTTGAAGAATACATAAAGACCATAGGCCACACAACTGCAAGTTATTTTGGCGGTGCTGTAAGAAGTGCTGTACAAAAGGGAAAATTGGCGCTTATCGATCTTAATGATTTTAAGGTTGGCGGCAGTACTGATGTTGTTACATGGGTGGAATCTCATGATAACTACACAGGTGATGGTTCATATAAGCAGGTTGATGATGATCAGATAAAGCTTGGTTGGGCAATAATCGCAGGTATCGGAGAAGGCACACCGTTGTTCTTTGACAGACCTTACGGCGGAAATGCTGATAATCAGTGGGGTGATATGAACCGTATCGGCGCAGCAGGAAGTGATCTGTATAAGGATGTGACTATATCAGCTATTAACCATTTCAGAAACGCCATGGTAGGCGAAGATACTACAATGACGAATGCTGCGAAGAAAAAATCAATGCTTCTTATTGAAAGAGGTTCAAAGGGTGTTATACTTGTAAATGCAGGCAAGAATGACGAAGAAATCGAGATAGATACCAAGCTTGCAGACGGTACTTACACAGACAGAGGAACACAGAACGGTGACTTTACTGCTGAGGGCGGAAAGCTTAAGGGTACTCTGAAAGCGGGAACGGTTGCAGTACTTTATAATGAAGGCTACAAAGATCCTGTTGTTATGCCAAAAGTAACGGCGGATATAAGCAGCTTTGATGTTACAGGCGGCAGCACAAGTGTAACGCTTCATGTTTCGGGAGCAGACAGCGGAAAATATACGCTTAACGGCAAGGAAGCTGAATTCTCTGACGGAGATAAGGTTGATGTATCTGCTGACGACAGTGGTGTTGGCAAGCTTACTTTAAGCGCAACAAACGCTGACGGCTACACGAGCAATATGACATTCTGGTTTACAGGTACACCTTCCGAAGAAGCATCAGAATAATGTTAAAGAAATGCCGCAGTTTATTACTGCGGCATTTTCCGCCGGTGT
>CACYDC010000374.1 GCA_902773025.1 uncultured Ruminococcus sp. | reverse complement strand
GAGCAAGTCATAGATTGTATTACTACCCTCGAAAATGAGATAAACCTTCTGCGGGCATTTTGATATATCGAAAGATTTTTTTCCTGTCGCCGTTTTCTCCTTGTTCCCCAATCCGTCAATTTTCGTTGTTTGGTGAGCGGAGCGATTTTCAATTATTGCTCAATTTTTATAATTGGCAATAATCGGGCATGGAGTTCACCACCCAGCCGATTTGTAATCCTATTAGGAGTATAAAATCTATTCTTGCTACAGCGGATATTGGAGAAAGGGAACGAAAGCGTTATCAACAGACATAACGCACAACATACACCGTTGGCGGATTATCAGGCTTTGAGGAAGCCAAAGAAACGAGTGTAGGAACGTTTTTCAAAAGTTCTAAACACAATGACTCAAACATATTGAGCAGGACAATGATTTTTACCAATATACTTGTTGCAAAATAACAGCCGCATATATACAATTAGAAAACTCAAAATAGGTATAACTATTTAACACAACAAAATAAAACACATGAAATAATAAATAATTGACTTTTAAAAATTTTTTATTTATAATGATATAAACAGTTTTTATTATGAATGAATCATTAAAATGAAAGGAGATTAAGTATATGAATCCTTTAGTTCCACTGCTCTCCAATAATCACAAAATGATAGATATCATTAGAATGAGAAAAGGTACGGAATTCAACATCGAAACATTAAAGGATGATTTGGGGATTTCAAGAACAACAGCAGATAAACTCTTTCAAAATGTACATGCAAATAAACACTTCCCTTTGATCATGCGCAAAGGAAAGTCATTAGTCATTGATGGTACACTTGGATATTTTTTAGGTATCAGCATAGGCAGTGAACATATCCGTGTGGTCGTCATTGACCTGAATTTTCAGCCTGTGGATCGCAATAGAATTCTCATTGATGATAAAATTCAAGCAATACCCAATTTTTATCACGACGAGTCCTCAGACAACAGTTATGCCTTCAAAACACCTCAAAAGAATGCCAATTCTCTTTCAGAACTAAGAGATTTGCTTTCTCAGATTGTAGGGCTGTTTCTGGCATTGCATCAACAAAAAGATGCTTCCTTCAATTTATTAGGCATTGGCTTTGGGGTATCAGGTCCGGTCGATTACTGTGCAAAAGTCTGGGTATCTTCCCCCAGGATTACAGATATACAAAATATGACATTGCTTGATATCGTTGGCTACGATAATGAGCAAACCATTCGCAAAGAGAAAATTTTCGTTTCATTGGATAATAATGCGAAAACAGCAGTGATTTCTGAATATCAATTCCTGATGGAAACTCATAATGGCAGCTACGATAAAGATATTGCATTACTATACATCGGTAGCGGTTTAGGTTTTTCAGCAGTGATTGACCAGAAACTTCTGCGCGGCAGTCATAATATGTTCGGGGAAATTTCTCATGTTCCGATCATTACAAGTCCACCCAGTGATGAAAGCGACTATAAAATTTCTTCTCAGAATATTGAGGATGCTCTTGAAAAAAATGGGTGGAAGAATATGCCGAGGCTTCTTCCCTACCTTCTAAAAATGATCAATGGTTTACTTGGCATCGATGCGTTTATTTTAGTAGGTCATAATATCAAAAAAGGGCAGAATCTGATTCCCGCATTAATGGATCAGAGAACTATTTTTACAGTAGAATCAACTCACAGGTATTGTAATTATGAGGTAGGAAGACAAGAAGCCAGTACATCTGCCATCGGTGCTGCCATTGAGGCATATATGACATTGTGTGCCTATCAAACAGATTCCGAAAACCGAATGAACCTTTCCCACGAAATAAAATGGAATACTCTATGATAATCATTTTCCCTATTATTGTGTATATTGCTGTCAATACCGCCATTATTAAATGTATTGATAGCAAAACAAACAAATTATACACATTACTATTGACATGAGAAGAAAAATGGGATATAATGAACAAAACAGAGATTACCTGTTTTTTCTATATGTTTATTTGACGGAGATGCTTTAAGATGGTTTTATTATTACTCTTGATCAACAATCAGACATAGTTGCTGTTTTGATTATAAATACGGATACACCTGTATTCCATCATCAACAGTAGCGCTAAATATAGCTGTTGATGATCCAGTTTTGTCAAATATAACGCAGACACATTGGATTCATTTCCCATTTGTCTGCGTTTTTATTTTTAGGAGGTGATAGTTTCATACAAACAAAAAAATGGTTTTGAAGCGGCCAACTTCAAAACCATTAAACAGTTGCATGCCCATCTGCTACGAGGATCAATGTAACTCTTTTTATTATACATCAAACCATGCCATTATGTCAACAAATTTATATCGTTTACATTGATCCTTCACCAAATCTAAGGAAAGGATTAATGATTATGAAAAATTTTATTGAACATCTTCTGAAATCACTTGTTTTGAAATTGTCAATATTACTTGACACAAATTGAAAGAACAATTTCAGGCAGCCAAGGAAACTTTGCTATAGCAAAGTTTCCTTTTTGCAGCCGATGGCAATCCACCGTCAGCAGAACATATTCTTCTATTAAGCCCAATAACTCATATCATACCGCCATGTCTTTGTTTTCAGTTCTGCTATAGTGTAGTTTCCGGGCTGATCATTACGGCTGTAAAACAGATCTTCTTTCATTCTTACCCACATACTTTCGCATCTGGCATTATTACGACAGCGACCTCCTGTACTGTTCATACTTTAAATTATTCCATACTTTTTATCGCTGTACAATATTCTGTACTTGTGTACTGACCTCCTCTGTCGAAGTGAATGATACATCCATGTTCCGGTACGCTTTCTTTACATTTTCAAGGGTATGACAGCAAAGCGAAGCGGCATCAAATCAAAGCAGTCGAATATCATTGAAGCTTGACTTTTCCATCACTGCCTTTTACCTCGCTGATATATGTTACAGCCTTTTCAAGGAACTTTTCAGCACTGAAATCACTCTTCAGAAGATCACTCTCATCTTTGTTTAATATACTTTCTTTGCTTGACTTGTGTCAAGTTATATACAGAATCAGTCGTGCCTGAACGATTTAATGGGTAACGCTTCGGAAATCTGCATTGATATGAACTGTAAATCGTCATAATATCCAATAAGCTGAATCACTATCGACTAAATGAGGTAGTGGTTCAGTTTAAACTTTCTACTGTTTTTTCATAATTATGCGATTTTATACTTTTTTGAATTCGTCCGCACGATTTTTCTGACAATAGTGCAGCTGATATTTCGCCGGAATGGCAAGCTCTCCGGTGATAAAAAGTTCTATCTCCCAGTAGCCTTTTGCAAAATTAGCCCTCAT
>CACYDC010000373.1 GCA_902773025.1 uncultured Ruminococcus sp. | reverse complement strand
TCGGACTGATTCTGCTGAGTTGGCTGTGTGCGATGACATCGTATGACAAGGTTATTCAGACGATTAAACAGTTTGGGAAGATTGAGTGATCGCAGTTTTGAGAGTGATTGGAGTTATCCGTTTTATCTTTATTAACAAACCTACCTAATCGGCATAGGTACGGTAGTCATATATTTGATTAGGGTTGTTTACTTTGTGTGGACAGCCCTTTTTTTACATTTTTAATATTATATGAGATGGGGGTGGATTTTGGAAAAGGGTTTGCACAAAATACCCGCTGATATGCATAGAAATGATAGATAAGATAGTGGTTACCTGAGTGGTTACTATTGTATTTTCATAAAAAAAGAAAGCTAAGAAATCCTGTAGATAAAGGACAATCTAAGCTTTTCTTAGAAACAGGGGATGAGAGAATCGAACTTATTGACTCTCTGGCATCTAAGTCCATTTTTCCTTTACCTATAGGCAAAACCGCTTTTGTTAAAACAGTAACAATTGGTTACTTTTTGGTTTCACTGGTTACCACACCGGAACATTAGAATGAGATTGCATTTTTAATCTGATTCTTCTTCGTTTCCAATCGCCTGTTGCTGAAATAATACAGCTTGCGAGTCGTGGCAACATCCTTGTGTCCCATCTGCTCTGCAACGAAACTGTCACTTACGTCACCATCAAGCAACATCGTTCCATAAGTCTTCCGGATCTTGTGTGTAGTATGATGGGCGATACCAAGCTTCTCGCACACATCGTTTAGCCGTTTATTAAATGTGTTCTCCCGAATTCGTTTGCCGTTGCTCATAAACAAATACTCACCGCCATCGCTAAGTGCTTCAATCTTTTTCAGGACATCTGCGGTTTGAGGCGGTAAAATAATGTCACGGCATCCGGCTTCGGTCTTCGGAAAATCTTTAACAACGACAATCCACTTACCATTGGCATCCTTGCATTTATGCTCTGTTCTTCTCACAAATATGCGGTCATAGTCTTCACTGATGTCTTCCCATTTCAGTGCGGATATCTCTCCGATTCGCATACCTGTTTGAAACTGTAGCATCAGCGCAAGATTCCAAATATCGGGGTTAGCACTAAGATAATCACGCACCAAAGGGATCTCATCTTCTGAAAAGGTTTCTTCTGCTTTATTTTTTATTTTGACAGCGAAACTCTTTCGTGATACTTCTAAGTCACCCATGAAGTGCGTGATACTGATATCTGTGTACTTCTTGCGTTTTGCATATTTGAAGATGCCATTGATAAGCGTTACAAGACCGGAATAAGCTTTTCTTGAAAGATTCAGATCTACAATGGTTGTTTTAATAAACTCTTCTAAGTCATCTTCGGTTATGTTTTTAAATTTTTTGCGACAGATGGAAGCTGATGCCGGGAAGAATCTCTTGAAATCTGAGCAGTATCGGTCATAAGAGCCTTTTTGTATCTCGTTGAATCTGAGTTTATCGTCAGACCACATCCGAAACACATCTTTAATATAAATCTCTTCCTCTTTTTCTTTATACAGATTTATGAGATAATCTTCCAGTTCATCCTTCGTCTTCCTCTTCCGCAGATACCGCTTGCCATTTTCGCGTATGTGTGTATACCACATACCATCTGGTCCTTGCCAGATACTGTTCTTATGTTGTGATAATATTTCTTTTCTTTTCATAGCCTCAACGGCAGCGGATATTTTGTGCGGATTTATTATACCACAGGATATTGCAGTTTGTAAAATATTATTATCAACAATGGGATCCACAATCATGTGAACCCCCAATGGTCATCGTCATCATTATTCTTCATGATCATGAAGTACACGGCACACGCAACCGTGAATCCGAATAGTACTGCCTATATGTTGGTTACCATATCCATATCTCCTCTCAGTATTTTACCGTTCCTTTGCCAAGGTTAACATCAATATATTCACCTTTTAGAATTTTCTGCCCACAATCCGGACAAAACTTATCTGCTTTTCTCAGTTTATTGCCACATTTACCGCATTTAATCACCGTCCGTGTCTCTGTCGCAACACGATATGGTGTAGCCGGGGCATCTCGCCCAGTTTCAACGTAAGTCAGCTTATGCGTTGGCTCGATACGAATTTGATCATGCTCCCAGTCAATCCCTGGGGAAATTGATTCAATGTCTGTTGATGCTCTTGGCCCGACAGATTTGTGTTGTACGTTGATCACTACATCATCATGTCCGTGACCGAGGTCTATGTAAATGTCACATTTCGATTTTAATTCATTCAATGTCAATTTTTATCACCTTCTTCGTCTTCGATAATCTTATGCGTAATCTGAATATCTTCAATTTCTGACTCAGACTCTGGTCCGAAGATATATCCCTTGAGCGTTGTTATCAGTTCATTTTTAATCTACTATGTATCTTTGAACGCTGCTTCAAACTTCTCTTTATCTTTAACATCAAACCGCAACGTGCTGTTGGCTTTAAAGCTTATACTTATTTCTGCTTTCATGATTTCTTCCTTTCATAAAATGGACAGTTATATC
>CACYDC010000372.1 GCA_902773025.1 uncultured Ruminococcus sp. | reverse complement strand
TCTGTAGTTTCGATCATAGAACCCGGCAGCACATTTGAGATCAAAAGTGCATATTAATATTAATTCATCGACGATTTTTTAGCATAGGGTCTTTAATCACGACTGCTTCTTGCTAAAATCTCTAAACTCTCTTTCATTCATCAATTTGCAACTAGAATCGCAGTACCTAAAAATTCTTCCTAAAAAAAGCAGGAGCATTGTCCAGTTAGCTGGAGGCTCCTGCTGCATTTGTAAACAATTATTGTATTTTCAAAGTCCTGCTTCAATCCTATAAATCCAATATTTCACTATTGATTGGGTTATAACAACAATCCATTATTTCGTCTTTACTGATTTACGTGGACTCCAAGGAGAATAATAAGTTACTCCGGCAATATTCCTAGCAACACGTACTCTTACATAGTATTTCTTTTTCCTTGCAAGTCCTTTTACTTTTTTCGTTTTACTTTTGCCTGAAACATTTACTACTTTAGCTTTGCTCCATGAATAGTCCTGAAATACGCTTTTCTTGATATACTGAACCTGATAAAAAGATGTCTTCGCTTTTTTATTCCAAGAAACGGTAAAAGCTTTCTTTTTAGGTTTAGCTGACTTAATGGTCGTCCTCCCAATAGAATACCCGACGGTATAATGGTAGCTGACATCTGTGAAAATTCCGGTTCCATCTGTTGCATATATATGCAGGTAGTATGAATTTCCATAAGTTACCGGAAAAGTCACATTTCCGCCTCCAGTGGTAGTGACAGTATCATGTGCTTCCCCTAGGCGGTTATTACTGCTGTCATAAACATAGCAATGAATTTCACTAATATCTTTTGTTGTGTAAGCATCAGCCCAGATGTTTACAACTGCATTCCCTGAAACAGGTGGATTGAATTTAAACCAATCATAGTTTTGGTCATATATACCCATATTCTTTACAGGAGTAGAACCGTAAACCGTGTCTCCAACAATTATGGTATTTGCAGTGGTCATATTATCATTTGGCTCTGTCTCATTAATTGCTGCAGCATAAACATGGCCCATAGACAGCAAAGCGATCAGTGCAAAAGCCATAGCTATAAGCAATAGATGTAAACTTCGAAATTGTTGATTTGCTTTTTTCATACTTTTCCCTCCTCTTTATTATATGCTTTCGACTATTTCATGAATTCTTTATTCCCCAAGCTAATCCGTCCTTTCTTATTTATTGTAGCAACCCATTTATTACTTCCTATCAAAACAAACAGCTTACTGTGGTTTTCTCATCTTTAAGCATTTGTAATACCCGCGGCATGCAATTAGTTAGAAGAATCAAAAAAGACGCATCGCCCGTCTGGGTTTGCCTGTCTGGGTTATGCGTCTTTTTGTCGGTGTTAACCTATTGTCCTATATTCTATTTACTATGTCGAAAGCATAAAAGTATCAGATCATAATGCCCAAAGCCTTTGCATACTATGGGATAAGCCTTATTTCTTCCAATTAACCAACCACTGCATTGGCGATTAACATGTCAAGCGCCCTGATATCGCAGCCTTTTCCGACCTTGATCTTGATATGTCCTGCCCTGGTCCACAGCTCAACTTCAGCATTTACGTCAAGCAGTTTTCCAGCATTCTCAGATGACCACATGTTGATTGCGCTGTATGGAAGTGAGTAGATCTCCACTTTCTTACCTGTGAGCCCCTGCGAATCTCTGACTATCAGTCTTCTGTCAGTAAATATTGCGCTGTCCCTAAATGTCTTAAAAGCTTTGAAAGCCTGCTCTCCCGGTACAAGCATATCTGCTACATCTCCCGGAACAGGAATCTCGCTAAAGAACGTCCATTCAGTAATTGGTGTCATTTCAAGTGCCATTTTGTATCCCTCCTTATATATCTGTATTCAATGATTGAATCACTTATATGTTAGCATGCTGGGCATAGAAACGTTGCCCAAATAAAAGCCCTTTCTACGCTGCCGCGCTCTTCAGCTCAATGCTGTCACCGTTCTCGCGGTATATAAGGTCCTGCGGCAGTTCTGTTGTCAGTTCTTTGAAAATGTTGATGAGATACTCTTTGTTT
>CACYDC010000371.1 GCA_902773025.1 uncultured Ruminococcus sp. | reverse complement strand
TTATCAGTCATGATGGTTGCCGGGTTGGAATTCACCAGAACCACATTGATCCCTTCCTGACGAAGGACCCGGCAGGCCTGTGCTCCTGCGTAGTCAAATTCAGCCGCCTGTCCGATAACGATAGGACCTGAGCCTATAACGAGAACTCTTTTTATACTTTTATCCTTAGGCATTGTTTTTATCCTCCTGTATCATGTTTATAAATTTATCGAATAAAAACGAGGTATCAAGCGGACCGCCGCAAGCCTCGGGATGGAACTGCACGGTAAAGCACGGCATATCGGAATATGTAACGCCTTCGCAGGTACCGTCGTTGGCATTTACAAAGCTTTCACAGGCATTTTCGGGCAGTGTAGAAGCAACCACGGCATATCCGTGATTCTGGCTTGTAATATAAACCCTGCCGGTTTTAACATCGGTTGCCGGCTGATTAGCGCCTCTGTGGCCGTATTTCAGCTTTTCGGTTTTTGCGCCCTGCGACAGAGCCATAAGCTGATGTCCAAGACAAATACCAAAGGTAGGGATCTTATATGCGCAAAGCTTTTTAATCTCCTGAATTATTTCAGTATTTTCCTGCGGATCTCCGGGGCCGTTTGAAAGCATTATTCCGTCCGGAGCAAGAGCCTTTATCTGTTCAGCGGTCGTATTTCCGGGAACAACGGTTACATTACAGCCGCGTTTTACAAGCTCGCGTCTGATATTGCTTTTTGCGCCGAAATCCATAAGTACGACATTATACTTTGCGTTTTCGGCAGTGAAGCTTTCGTTTTCTTGTGTTGTTACAGAATTTACGGCATTAGTGACCTTATATGATTTAAGAGTCTGCGCATCCTGAGGCTGAGGCTGGGTATACATGATCCTTGCATTCATAACACCGTACTCACGTACAGTCTTTGTCAGACAGCGTGTGTCAATACCGCATATTCCGGGAATATCGTTTTCCTTTAAAAAAGTGTCAAGCATTCCGTCGCATCTGAAATTGGACGGCTGCTGACACAGCTCTCTTACAATATAAGCTGTCAGCGCAGGCTTTTTGCTTTCGAAATCACTGGGGATCACACCGTAATTTCCTATCAGCGGAAAAGTCTGGCAGACGATCTGTCCATAGTAGCTCGGGTCTGTCAGAGTTTCGAGATATCCCGTCATTGCAGTTGTAAAAACCAACTCGCCTGTAGCCTCCTTTTCTGCTCCGAAGGCAGTTCCCTCGTAAATATCTCCGTTTTCCAACAAAAGATACGCTTTTCTTTCCATTGATTGTGTCATCCTTTCATGCGTTATGTCCTTCGCAAAGCGGCGCAGACAATACTTCTGTGCGCTCTGCAAGCTTACTCAAAAGGTATGAGCAAAGCTTTTATATATTGATCTATAATAAAGATATAGTATCATTATCAGCTGTCATAGGTACTCAACAGATTTTTTGCGACCTCCAGCTTTGTTATGCGCAAGTCCATTGCCTGTTTTTCAAGGTAGCGGTGCGCCTGCTGCTCAGTCATGGATAAATATTCCATGAGGATATATTTTGCTCTGTTTATGAGTCTTATCTCCTCGATCTTTTTTTGCAGCTTGACATTTTCTCTGCGTATACCGTTCATACGATTCTGCGCAGCCTGCATATATCTCACTGCCTTTGAAAAAAGCTGTCTGTTAAGCGGTTTTGAAATAACAAACGCGCCGAATGCGGCGACTTTGCTGTCGGCAGCAGCTTCATTTTCGGCTTTTACAGCAAGCATTACTCCGGAAGATGTATTTTTCAGAAGATCAAGCGCAAGCGCATCTCCGAATTCATCTGAAAGAGGAGAATTGATAACTATCAGCCCGAAATCACGTTCGCTACAGATTCTTCTTGTCTGCGCTGCGCTTGCGGCCGTTTCAAAACTGGTAAAGCGTTCGGCCCTGAGCAGAGTTTCCAATGCAGCAGCAGCCTGCTGCTTTGATGATACAATAAGTACACTGTCCAAATGCCAGACACCCTTCTATCCATTTTACAAGATTTACGATAATTATTCAAGCGGTTTTTATTGACAGTACACGCTGCCAGTCCCGCTAAATAATCTCAAAATACCGGTTTTCATGCAGTTTTACAGCTTCAGAGTCAAGCTGTTCTTTTTTCATTTCTTCCTTTTTCAGGCCAATATAATTTTCATATATCACAGCAGGAAGATTTGAACTTACAAAACTGCTCTGAGCAGCCTTATCCAAAGCCTCTCCAAGTGAATCCGGAAATGATTCGTCTGTACATAAATCATCAGTATTTTTTTCGATACCTTCCAGACCGGCGAACATCAGCAATGCCAGCGCGAGATAAAGATTGCACGACGGATCGGCACACGATATTTCAAGTCTTGCCATTTCGCTTTGCGGCCTCGTTATGCGAACAGGCACCGAAGCCTTACTGATTTGCGCATCTTCGTCCCCATCATTGTTTCCGGAACTCATATATGAATTGGAAACAGACTTCATAAAAGCCGTCATTTCGCAAAGCCTTCTTCTTATCCCATTAATAAAGCATTCAGCCTTTTTGTTTATTCCAATTCCACGGTCGGCCAGAAGATTATCGTTCATTTCTCTGAGCATAATATAAACAGACATTGAGTTTCTGTTTTCATCCTTCAGCGGTCCGGGCAGGAAAGAAGCATAAAGTCCATTTAAACCCGCGCATGCTTTAACGGCTGATTTAAATGTGTAAAAATCATCAACAGCATTAATGGCGCCAGATAATCTGAGATCTATCCTGTTTTGTCCGGGTCCTGCTTCATGGTAGGACGAAACAGGCGTTATCTCCATCTCTTCAAGAGTCAGGCATATTTGCCTTCTTACATTTTCTCCCTTATCAAGCGGAGCTGCATCCAGATGACCCGCTCTGTCATACGGTATACGTGTCGGGAAACCGTTTTCGTCCGTGCGGAAAAGATAAAACTCACATCCGGTACCGACGAGAAAATTAAGTCCCGAAGTTTTTGCTTTCTGTACAGCTTTTTTCAGCACACTGCGGACATCTCCGTCAAACGGATCACCGTTTTGCATACGGATATCGCACAGCATCTGTACAACAGAACCCTGCTGAGAACGCCATGTAAGGATCTTGAGCGTACAGGGATCAGGAAAAAGAAGAAGCTCCGTATTGCCTGCGTCATTAAAACCGCAGACACTATCAGCAGATATCGGGACACCGTATTCAAATGCTGATCTTAATCCCTCAGCCATTATGGAAACGACTTTTTTGATACCGAAAATATCAAAGAAAACAAGCTTTACAAATTTGACATCGTTGCCCTCTATAAACTGCAAAACCTCTTTTACAGTATATTTCACGGCCACAACTCCTTTTCATTTTTTCATTTTACTTCAATTTACTATAATAGCAGATTTTTCGTTTTTTGTCTACAAATTAAGCCGAACAAAAAAGTGGAATTTGTTTTTTGTGTATATTACACATATATTTATTATTTATATCGATGATTATATATTTCATGCATAATTACAATAATTGGATAAAATGGCAGTTATCAAATCGCTTATTATTGGTGATCTGCTCTGCATGAAGAAAATGATACAGTAAATGTTAGTATCGCCCCGGCAGCGCAAAGCAGAATATAAACAGGAATATATCCGTTATTGATCGAACGCGGTATCAGATCGTATACTGAGCTGATAACAAAACCTATTATGATCATATATGTCTGACAAGGAAATCTATTTAATGCTTTTTCGGTAATTTTAACTGTTATTATTATTCCTGCAAACGCGCCGGCGGCTATAAAAGCAAGATAGCTTATATCACCGCTGCGGATACTGCTCAATACACTTTCATACATACCAAGTACAAGAAGAATGTGGGAAGTACTTATTCCCGGCAGAACGAGCGCAGTAGCAATTATCATACCACTGAGCATGAGCATTATCGGGCCACTGTCCCTCTGAGATGCTGAATCAGGCATAAAAAAAAGTATTACTGCTGCCGATGTCCCTGTCAATGCAAATAATGCATTGTATAGGTTTTTCTTTCCGATACCTGATCTTTTTATCAGCAGCGGAATACTTCCTATTATAGCGCCAATGAAAAAAAACATTGATGCTGTCGGAAACACAGACATGATTTTCAAAGCCGCGCCGGAAAAAAGCAGCGCGCCCGCTGCGCCTCCTGACAGAACAGTGAGAAGAAACGGAATGTTTTGCTTTGGCTTTTTTATCAAACCGCTCACGGCAATTATCAGTCTATCATATATTCCTATGATTATTGCCGTAGTGCCGCCGCTTATTCCGGGAATAAGCATTGATGAGCCTATGACCATACCGTAGATAAAATTTATCATGTTATTCTTCAACCCTGTTTGAATACTGTATACAAGTTTCATAAATGATATCATCTCCTTGAATAAGAACCGCTCTGGACACTCAAGTTTTAATCTTTACAGCTCCCGAACTTGTTACAGCAAACACAAATTATTAATTACCATTTATCGCCATTACGGATATTTTTGTTCTTTTACTTGAAAAAAAACGTATAATATGAGATAATATGATGATAAGATCATTCTGCGCGATATGATTGCAGCAGATCTTCGTATCACAAT
>CACYDC010000370.1 GCA_902773025.1 uncultured Ruminococcus sp. | reverse complement strand
TGCTTCAGCAGGATCTTCTTTCGTATTATCAACAATACCTTTCCGGGATTTCTCTACGAAATAATCTTTAGTGAATATGGTTTCTTCCTCATCATATTCTTTGACTTTAGCATTGCATTTCTTTTCTGCTTTTTTCAGCTCTTCTTGCAGATAATACAGCATATAGCGAACTATTATTGGATGTGTCTTTTTTAATACTGCATATATACTGTAGGGGGCCATAGCAGGATCTGAATAGACTTCAGCGCTCGCTAAATCAGACGGAATAATGGCTTCAACACAGGCGGCGGTAAGCTGATTCACCAATTCGTTTGTGTTAGTTTCAAATTGTCTAAGCAGAGTCATCTGGTTGATGACATGTGACTGAGCCTGATCGGGATCTTCCAATTTGCGCTTAGACATCAAACAGTCCTGACCATCCATCTCCAACTTGTCAGTCATCAAAAGCTTTCGGGGATAAACATCGATTGCCTTAAGAAGAGAATGTGCATGATGGATTTTGCGAACTTCTTTATTGCCGTTTTCATCTGTTACTTCGACTTCGGTAACCAGTTCTCTTGCCAAAAAGCCAAACTGAACACTGACGCTGTGCTTTGTGGGATCGATTAATGAATCAAAAACTGTCCGGTATTCTTTGTGCGGATTTAAAGGCTTCAGTGTGTGATTGAATGCCATCTGCTTTTTATGTTGAGATACATTTTTTTCTACCATGCGGTCGATCTGAAGCCAATATCCTTGTAACAATGATTCAGCATAACGCAGGGTACAGTAGCGAATGATTTCATCTTCTGGATATACAGCTTTTGAAATGCCGGCGCCGCAATAACGGCGTTTTCCGTCAGCAGCAACTTGACTGATAATCAAATTATCTTCTGTCGAATAAGCATTTGCTGTTATTCCACCGTCAAAGAGCTGGGCACGGACTATTTCAGCGGACTTAACAATATAATCTTCCAGATGACCGATGTTCTGACCCTCACGATCACTTTTTTCAACTAAAAAGAGGAAGTCATAGGGGACAGGGTTTGCCATAGAAGAAGGATCATCATCTTTATATGTGGGTGTATAGTGTTCTATACGGAGCTTTTGAGCAGCACTTTGAGAAGTCTGCGCATTATAAAAGGCATTGAGCTCTCTCATAAAGGCATAACCGTTAACATACACTGAATTTTGCTTTTCAATAGTGTCTTGCTTTTCTACCACAAGTTCGGGAGTGATGAAAAGACCACGGATAATTACTCTGGGCATGTTTGCGAGTTCTTCTAATTGCTCGCGGATAAAGAAGGGTAGCTGAATACCCATGCCGGAACCGGTTCCTCCGCAGATAGAGCCGACAATCATTACACGCATCATATTATGTGTAGTTGCACCTACATTTTGATTGATGTGGTTAATGGCGTCTTTTATCGCATCAAAACGATGAGCC
Source organism: uncultured Ruminococcus sp. (assembly GCA_902773025.1). GTDB lineage: Bacteria > Bacillota > Clostridia > Oscillospirales > Acutalibacteraceae > UBA1213. The sequence continues at coordinate 1,036 of CACYDC010000370.1, read as the reverse complement.
TCTTCAGCAGCGAGAGCACCAAGCCTGGATACAGAACGAATCTGACCCGCACCCTGAGTCAAATTCTTACTATTGATCAGGGGATTGGTCGGGAACCAGGTTTCGAAATCCTTGTGTTGCTCCAGATATGCCATTACAGTTTGATTTTCGCTGGTTTGAATTTTCGGAATGTTCTGGCTGTCAGACTTATCCAGATCATTGGTGTTGGTATCCAAACAAATCATCTGAACAAAACGTTTGTCATAGCCGCGAAGTGATTTCTCAACTTCACGAACAATCTCTCCGCCGATGCCTCCTATTCCTATAAGTAATGTGGGAACTCGTGTTGCATGAAAATTAGCCATTGTACTCTCCTTATATATTTTTGTATTATGTATATGGTTATAAAGAAGCTTTGCTTCTATTCGAGTTTAAAGCAATCGTATTTTGCCGCAGTTCCAGATATTTCTTTAATGTAAAGCTTATCATCCATTTCAATTTTTGAATCAGGATACTTGCCGGATGGATTGCGAGATGATGTTGAAACAGATTGACCAGATACATTTTTGACAACAAGTTGTTGGTCGTGTCTGCGCAAGAAAGTTTTTTGTCCGGTAAAAGTGTATCCATGGAATCGCACTTTAGAGGGAACAGGCAAAAGTAGGTAAATAAGTTTTGGGAGAATCAGTAGGATATTTTTTCGCTTAGTTGCTCCAAGCCAAGAAAGGCGTATGCTATCATCCTCGGTATAGTATATGGCGTCATCGTATTCGTCTCTTTTGCCATGTAAATGAAGTAATGTGCCGCGTGGAAAATGCTTCTTAAACAAAATCCACCATAATAGATATATCGGAATAAGAATCCATAGAAGCGGGACAAGCCATCCTTTACCGAGCTTGAAAGTCAATGATTCTTCCGCGTGGGCTCCATTCAAATCAACAGCCACCTTTTGAGGACCATGATGGAATATCCAATCAATCAAAGAATTGTACAGGAAAGAAGTCTTTGTAGGATATACAAGAAAGCTTCCATCAGGAAGGATTTCTGTTTTATGGTT
>CACYDC010000369.1 GCA_902773025.1 uncultured Ruminococcus sp. | reverse complement strand
TACACATCCCAGCCAAGATGGATCATGCTGTTCTGCTTCAGCAGATCGTCATAGAATTTGTCTTCTGATACGAGCCGCGGATTATGGGAAGCCTCATCATCGATTTCGATGGCAATGCGGGCCGCGCCGTTTTCCAGAACAAAATCGGCGAAGCGGGTATTCTGGTAAATGTCGTAAAACGGGTACTGTGAATACAGATACCCTGCTTTTTCCGCACCGAAGGTATCCGCGAAAAGGTCAATGAACAGGTCTTCAGCCGCGCTGCCGGAAGCTGATTTGTATTCAGGCATGGTCAGTCACCGGAATCCTGGTATACTTCTTTAAGCAGAATACGCTTCGCAAACCCTCCGCGCTTCGCAGCTTTTTCAGCGCGCACACGCTCCAGGTCTTCTAAAGTGTAGCCGCGCGCAATGGCTGCGGCATGGATCACTTCAAGAAGATCAGCCAGCTCCTCGATGTTCTGATCCTTATGGTATTCAGCCAGTTCTTCATCAAGCTTGGCATCCACCAGCTTCAGATACGCCTCTTCTGAAAGGATCTCTGTTGAGCACTTTTTTCCCGAAGACAGAATGATCTCCGGAATACGGTCACGGACAAGCTTGTTGTACGTAATAGTCATTGGATCAACCTTCTTTTTCAGCATTTCCGATGTTATTATTTCCGGCGGTTATTCTATCATTTTTGCGGACGGCTGTAAATACAGGGAGCAATGGGATACAGGGGGCCGGCAGGCGAGAGCGCTGTTCGTTATTCTGCATAAAATATAATGCTGATTTTTGTGCACGATGCTGAAAATCAGCATTTTATTGAGACGATTTGCATTTTGACAAATTCGTATGATAAAATAATATAAACAAAATAAATAGGGTCCACCAAAGAAGCATATGGAGTGATATTTATACGCTTCTGGAACCCTACATTGAATCAGAACAATCAACATAAACTATAGTGAAGGCTGCCAATCCTTCCCGGGTTTCAGGCAAAAAAACATCAGGGCCGGTTCCGGGAACCTTCCCTGATGTCTATCCGTATGGCAGTGAGCCGCACGGTTCGGTATTCTCTTTACTGTTCATTTTTGTAAGGAGCGGGAGCTGAGAGGTCAGACAGGGTGGGGCAAACAGCCCTCTTTAGCACTTGCCTCTTCCGTAAACGATCGGACGAGATGCGCTGCCGGTTTCATCAGCCTGGGGTTCGTACAGTGCGCCGTCCCAAATCGGTCTCCGGAAGATCCTGACGCTGCGGCCGCCTGCTACTTCGTTCAGTTCTTTCTCGGTGAGGATGTTTTTCATTTTTATGTTCTCCTTTTATTTTTTTATTATTTAAGATGTGTTTCATCTCTTGTTTACGGGCACAGTATAGCACACGGTCTGTCACACGAGTGTCACACAGGAATATATTTCAGCAGGCACCGGGAGATAATCTGCAGGAGAATATTGTGATATAAAAAACGATGAAGTGGCAAAAAAACGCGCTGATCATGCGTATGCCATGAGCAATGGTAAATCATCTTTATTATAGGAGATTATCTATGAAAGATAATAAGAAAGCCTGGGAGATCCTTTTAGAAAGGGAAGAAGAATATGAAAAGGAATTAGCTGAAGCTTTCCCTGAACTAATGACAGGAATGGAAAAGTATGAAATGGATGGAATGGGTTGCTGTGATCTGAAAAACTATGTATTTAATTTTTGTAATTATTATGACTCCGGCAAATGCACAAAAGTATTTCACTACGTTATTAGCCGGGATAAGAGCAAGTTTCATCTGACATATAATGGAAACTGTCATGTCGATTCAAGCGATTACAATGAATTTCTGGTGATCCGAAATAAAATTATTGATGGGAATATCGATTTTTACAGAATACCGGAATTTTACTGCAAGCTGTATTTCGATACTGATTCAAGCGGTACAACTTACCTTAGATATTTTTGTTTTGGTGCAAATAGTTATTCTGCTGGTGCCGCATCTAAAATAAACAGCAAAGAGGAAATGTATAATTTTATAGCACGCTGTATTCCGGAATCATACAGGCGCTATTCTTATATTCCTGATTTTACTTTAGGCGATATCGAACATGAAAAAAGAGTTATGCGTTCTGCTATAAAGAAAGAGACGGCTTTTTCAATCAGAAGGAAAAGAGAACGACTGAATAGACATGGTAAATTTGTAAAAAAGCATGATCTGGAAAT
>CACYDC010000368.1 GCA_902773025.1 uncultured Ruminococcus sp. | reverse complement strand
CCTGAGGGGAGATACATTGTGGAGCACGAGCCCAATCTTGAGGACAGCACATTAACTGCTCTCAGGGATACCGATTGGGAACTCCTTTCTGTAGAAGACAGAATAAGGGTGTCTTCTTTCTCGGAAAAGCAGCTGGCAGAGTATGCTTTTTTTGAACATGGTGAAATCGGACTCACACATTTGACTCAATGCGTTTCAGACAACAAAGACCAGACTATGGCCGAATTGGTTGTCAGATATGCTACTGAGAGACGCATGTCATTTCTTTTGGCCGCAATATTTATTAAGGCCTTATCGACTCAGCAAAGTCTATTTTATTACCATGTTACCCCGCAGGATGGATTCAAGCGAGTGAAATGGGAACCTAAAACGGTGTATATTCCGCCTGATGCCTTAGAACCTCCTGCAAAGAAGCATAGAAGGGTAAGAAAGAAGCCATTAACAACAATTCCGAAGCCGCGCAAATACGATCTGCCGCTTTGCCCAGTATGTCAGAGCCCTGCGAAGTTGTATCGCTGCGGTAGTCATGGGCTATTCTGGCATGTTTGCTGCTTGAATCCGAATTGTGAAAACTATATTGGGTTGGAGCCTATGAAGACCGAGCGAAAGGCAACGATTGCCTGGACGGCTTATGTCAAAACTTTTACAGCAAAAACCATGTAATAAAAGTGAAAAAGCGCAGTATCGCGTATTTCTTATACAACTTCATTATTATACTTTGTGAAGGAGCGAACGTGAACAGGAAAGATATTGTAAATATCCTCTTAAAGAAGAGGCCGAGTGACTACAAATCGCGGGCAGCTGCGGAGCGAACTGTAAAAGCAGTTTTCGATACGATTGCTGAAAGCCTTATTAATGGCGATGATGTGATGATCTCGAATTTCGGAAGCTTTAAAAAAGTGCACAAAGAAGAGCGTATCGTTTATAATCCACGAACCCTCAATGAGGTAATCACTGTACCCGCACACGACGCCATACGTCTGAAAACGTCCAAATACCTGCGTGAACAGATGAATCGGTGAAAAAGATGGTCTCTGTTACCATAAATCCAATAAAGAACTAAAACACAAAAGTGCAGTTAGGAAGCAATAACTAACTGCGCTTTTATAAAATCTATAGCTCGTTCAAGAGGCAGCATTTCATGAATATTGGACATTACGAATGATAATACGACTTTTAGAAATGTATAATGTGATCCGTGAGTTTATAAATACTGAATCAACAGCTATCCTATATACTAAATCACATGACATTATTCATATCAGCTTGCGCAAAACGCACAAAAGCGCTTTCTATAAAGAGGAATAAAACGTCAATATGAACAATTTGAGAAATAGCGGTTCATCATCTACCCAACTCCAGGATTTTATGTTATTATTATCTGGTATCGGTTCCGAAAATGCCGAAGTAAATGAGATGATAGCCAAAGCGAAGAAACTTTATGTGGACCAGCGTCATACTCGATCGATATCTCAAATCCATTCTCGAGATAAGTATCGAGATGGTCGTTGGAAAACATACGTCTATATCGACGGGCAACGTAAATCCGTTGAGTATAAGACAAAAGAAGAGGTTTATGATTATCTTTATCAGTTCTACCGAGCAGCAGAAAACGCAGAGAAGACTTTCCAGGAAGTCTTTGAGATGTTGATTGCTTATAAAAGGGATGAACTGGGGCGAAAAGATCAGACTATCAGAGAAGATATACGCCATTTTGGGTATATTTCCGAATCAATCCGCAACAAGCCTATACATACCGTCACAGAAGGGGAGATTCGTAAGTGGCTTGTGAAAGACTATCTTTCACTGGCCCCTAAGCAGGACGCACTGAAAAAAACGATCCAACTCATAAAAAAAGTATTTGATTTCGGCCGCAGCAAGAAACTCTGTATCACAAATCCAGCTGAGTTTATAATGTACTCCGATTATGCAAATCGTTGTGATTTGACTTGCAAATCCAATGAGGAGAAATCTTTTTCAGACAAAGAGTTGTCTATGCTTAAAGATTTTGCCCTTTCGAATTTGCATAATCTTCGCGCTGTAATGATGTTGGTTGCAATGGAAACAGGTCTGCGTGTTGGCGAACTCTCTGCTTTAAAGAAAACAGATGTTGTAGATGGCTATTTGCATGTCCATCGGCAACAGTTGCGGGATCGTTCAAGTGGGCATCAAGAATATTCTGACGTCGGGTATACAAAGAACGAGCGTGAGAGACCAAAAGGCGGTAGATTTATACCTATAACCCCTGCCTGCGCTGAAGCCTTAAAGTATGCTGCAAATCTTGCTGGAGAATCTGAGTATTTGTTTCACGACAAAAAAGGAAAGCCAATCCAGAAAGATACATACCTGTGCTATCTTCGACGCAAATGTACAAAGCTTGGGATTGATACAACCAACAATCATGCTTTTCGTGTAGCTTTTAATCGTAGACTTTGTGCAGCCCATCTCGATGACACTGACCGGGCACTTATTCTTGGTCATAGTGTGGAAACAAATGAACGGCATTATTCTTTTAGTGATCAGAGACGGCTTGATGATATTAAGAAGGCCATCTTAGACGCTAAATAAAAAAACAGGAAGCCGGTGATAAGCCGACTTCCTGTGGCACCCACGAGAGGATTCGAACCTCCGGCCTACTGCTTAGGAGGCAGTTGCTCTATCCTGCTGAGCTACGTGGGCATGTTTTTGCTTTTTCACTCACTTTCACTCACTAGTGAGAACCCGCAAAAGTAGTAACGGCAGTGATTTGCCCGATTGGCCGGCCGCTTAGGAGGCGGCTGCTCTATCCT
>CACYDC010000367.1 GCA_902773025.1 uncultured Ruminococcus sp. | reverse complement strand
TCATCCTTTGACTCTACAGAACTTTCATCTTTAGCAGCATTATCACTATCAGCCGCTTCAGATGAATTATCCAATGTTACAACAGAGGAATTTTCAGCAACAGCCTTGTCTTCTTTTTTTGTAGCACCGCCGATACCAAAGAATGACAGTGCATTAAGCACAACTACAAGCACAAAGAATGTAATCGCACAGTACTTTGTTACTCTTGCAAAAATTGCATCAGCAGTACGTGCCTTTCCTCTTGAAAGGAATGAATCAGCGCCGCCTGTAACTGTACCCAATCCGGCCTGATGACCTTCCTGAAGAATAATAACGATAACCATTATTACTGATAGCAAAAGCACAAGTATTCCAACTATAATTTCCCAGATTCCCATTATGTATAATCCCCCAATCAATTTTGCTTAACATACCTTAATATAATAACACAACCCCCGAAGAAAATCAAGTGATTTATTCAAAGAAATGTTTGTATTTACGACTGATTTTTGTATTTTTTACTATTCGGCTTTTTTAGGCTGTAAATTGAAATACTTCGTCATTACCTTTTTTGCTACATTAATCGCTACAGCACTTTTTGCACCGTGTTCTACCATTACTCCGATTGCTATCTTAGGCTTATCATAAGGTGCAAAACAAATAAAATTAGCGTGGTCGGAACCGGCGTTTTCTGCTGTACCTGTTTTTCCTGCTATCTGCATAGGAAAATCATCCAGTGCAAAATAGCTGTTTGTCGCCATGTTCATAGCTTTTTTCACTTCATCAAGATACTGCTGACTTACACCCATATTATCCATAACCTCCGGCTGTGTTTCATACACTATCTCAGAACCGGAATATGATACTACTTTATCAACTACATGTGAACGAAGCCGTTTTCCGTTATTTGCAAGTGTCGCAGCATAGGTTGCAAGCTGCAAAGGCGTAAACTGATTATCCGACTGACCTATGCCTGCCGGAGATACGAAACTCGGGTACCATTCTGTTCCCATGTCACGGCTGTATTCCGGACCGGCCAATGTTCCACGGCTTTCCAGAACCTCTACACCAGTCTTTACTCCAAGACCACAGCGTTTGGCGTACATATCCATTTTTTCAATTCCTAAAAGTCTTGCTGTTTCCGCAAAGAAAACGTTACATGAATCCCTGATTCCTTCATACATATCTATATTTCCATGATAGCTCATACACCATAAATGCAGACCGTTTTTCGTATATTCCCCCTGACAATCTATATGTGTCTTAACTGTGATTGCCTTTTCCTGTAAGGCAGCCGATGCTACCATCGGTTTGAATGTTGAACCCGGAGCAAGCGCTCCCATAAACGCTCTGTCAAACAGCGGTACATTCTTATCAGATGCAAGCTTTTCATAGTCACTGTAATACTTAGACAAGTCATATGATGGATAATTTGCAGCGCACAGCACTGAAAAATCACTGACATCAAGTACTACTATCGCTGCTCCCTTACAATCAGCGCCCTTTTGTTTATCATTAACTTCTTTTGCATAGTCATTTGCTTCTTTCACAGCTTCTTTCAAAGCCTGCTGCGCTGTCTTTTGCAGTTCAGAATCAATTGTAAGATAAACACTGTTACCCGGCTTTGACGACTCAGTTTTTTTAACGTATACATCTCCGCCGGAGTTGACTTCATATGTCATACTTCCCTGGCTTCCTCTGAGTTCCTTTTCAAGTGCGCTTTCAATCCCGCTTTTGCCGATTTCATCGTCGTAAGCATATCCTTTATTTTTCAGGTCATTATATTCTTCCTCTGATATTAGTCCTGTAACTCCTACAATATGAGGCGCAACCGTTCCGTTTTCATATTTTCTGACTGCTGTGGATTCTGTCACTACCCCCTGTACGGACTGCATATTTTCCGATACAATGTTCATTGCTCTTTCGGTTATATCCTCTGCAAATACATAAGGCTTACTTTTGGAATATCCAAGTTTATCCATATTATATCTGACACTTATTATGTCTCTCTGCTGCTTTTTCGAATAATTCTCACATCCGTATTTTTCCACGAGTTTCGACATACATTCTGCCGCTGTTGAATATGGATTCATATTCAGATTGTCTTTATTTTTCAGGGTATTTATCTCATCAGTTTTCTTATCATCAAATGAATAAATACCGTTGCTGTCAACATTAATCGGAAGTTCATCATTCCATTTTCCGCCGCAGCTCTCAAGCAGTGCGGTAAGCTTTACTATATTTCCATTCAGTTCCTCATCAGGCATATATATTTTATTTATTACTATTCTGTATCCTGTCTTGTTTACAGCCAGAGGCAAACCATTCCTGTCATATATTTCACCTCTTATTGCGTCTGTGCTGACTGTATACTCTGTCGATGTAAGCGCTATCTCATTATAATAACTGCGTTGAAATATCTGCCATTGTACCAGTCTTGAGCAAATCAGGGCCAATGATATCAGCATAAGTATCAGCACAAGTACATAGCGCCATTTTCTTACTGTTACTTCCACGTTCAGCGCTCCTTTATCATTCAGCTTTTGTCTTTAATGCTATAAAACGGTTTATTCCGTAAAATACCGGAACATAGGCGAATGTATATACTATCCTTGAAACATAATGTGTCAGAAAATAATGCCACTCATTTCCATATCCCATAAGCACATAAAACAGCATAAATTGTCCGATAATCATTATCGGTATGCTTAATGCACCTATCATGATTACCGTCAGAAGATTCGTACGGATATAATTCTCCATCAGTATGCTGACAGTGTAGCATAGTATTGCGAGCAATATCGCATAATATCCGATAGGCCCGCTATATCCTGCGTCAGCAAGTATCCCGCATATCACTGCAAATACTATCGACGGTATTTCTCCCTCAAATACGGCAATTGTCATAGCGATCGGGAGCATCATCACCGGTCTGCCCCCAAACACTGCCGGACTGAGAACATGATTACTCTGTATTATATAACACAGCAGTATTTCAAGAGAAAACGCTGTATATTTTACAAAATTAATCCTTTTCATGCGATCCCTCTTATTATCAGTTTTTCTTATCGTCCTTGTGGCTGCTTTCTTCTTTATATTCCTCAATCTCACCCTTACCGCTGAAATTAACAATTATTGCTGCTGATGAAAGTGTTCTTACATCCTCAAAGGGTTTTATCAATGCTATCGGCATTCCTGTGTAGCTGTCATAATTGATCTTGATCACTGTGCCGATCTTTATGTTTTTCGGATACATTCCTCCGTATCCGCTTGTTACTACTATATCTCCGCTTTTCATTGTATTCTGGGTAGAAATATTTTTCATTACTGCAATACCCTCATCGCAGTATTCAGATTTTCCCGTTACAATACCCTCATCTGATGTCCTTTTATCAATTGCACCCACTTGTGAAGCCGGAGATATCAATGATGTCACTTTGCAGGATTTTATACTGACCTCACAAACATATCCCGCAAGGCCGTTATCCGTTAATACCGGATCATTTACTTCAACTCCGTCTGCCGAACCTTTATCGAGAATAAAACCAAAGAAGTTCTCATTTGGATCCCTGGAAATAACTGTTGATGGAACAACTGAAAAATCATCATTATTCTTTTTTATATTATAAAACTTATACAGTTCTTCGTTTTCTTTCTTCAGATCATAATACTCAACAAGCATATCATTAAGCTTACGGTTTTCTTCTTCAAGCTCGCTGTTTTCTTTTTCAAGCTGATCTATACTTTTGGGCGGCTGTACTTTTTCCTCAGCCGAATGTGTAAAATCAGCGGCAACCTTTTCAAGCGGTGTTATGATATAGCCTGTCACAAGACCGCCTATAGCAGGATTTCCGGCCGTTATCAATGCCACCACGAGCAAAATACATATTGTTGTTATCAACACTTTAAACCCTTTACCTGATGTGACCCTATTCATTTTCATCCTCCCC
>CACYDC010000366.1 GCA_902773025.1 uncultured Ruminococcus sp. | reverse complement strand
TCTTTTACAAAAATATCATTATACGTCTTTTACAAAAATATCATTATACTTCTTTTATAAATATCATTTTGCCTCTTTTACAAAAAAGTATAATATTTATAATACCATATTCTTTATCCATATGTCTATATTTTAATAAAATTTATTCCCGGTTTATTTACTGTCACTTTTCTTATCCAGCTTATCCGTCCTGATCATTCGTGTGAATATCTTTGTATACATCAGCAATGAAAACAGCATCGCAGCTGTTGTTACAGCCAATAAAACCATCGTCAGCGTATCGTTCTTTATCCCCCACATTGCCCTGAGTATTACAAGTACTGTAATACATATATAAAATATGACTGTTGATATTTTTCCGAACCATTTCGCAGCCGGCGGCTTTAATCCCTTCTTAAGCAAAATATATCCGCCTGTCAGCATCATTACCTCTTTTGCAAACATTGCTGCTGCAAACTTTAATACAGCACGATTCACCGCACTCAGACTTATCAATATTGCTATCAGTGTAAGCTTATCAGCGATTGGATCAAGCATTTTCCCAAGTTCTGTGACCTGATCAAGGTTTCTTGCTATTATTCCGTCAAATATATCGCTTATTGCCGATATCAGCAGCATTAATGCCGCCATAAGATAGTTTTCTTCAAGAATAAATAATACCATCGGTGCAATCAATACCAATCTGATACATGACAAAAGATTTGGAATAGTCATGTTTTCTTTGAATGAAGCTTCAAAAAAATACATTCATCCGATCTCCTTCTGAATAAAAAGAGTTATCCTCCGTTGATCAATCTGGTTATAATCTGTTCCGGTACGTTTATATTATAATATATGAGTTTAAACAGTGTACTGTCATCAATACCCTTTGCAAGATATCCAGTTGATTCCGGGGACATAAACACAATCAGTATATACATTACTAATGAAATCACCATAAGAATCACTACAGCCGCCGGTATACCGATCAAACCTCCTATTAGCTTATTGACTATACTCAGACCTGAAATATCCAATGCAGATGTCAGTGACCTTGTTGCTATTGATATTATTGCCACTATTATAGTAAATATTGCAAGTGTGACAATAATTGTTAGCAGTTTTAATAAGACTGGTCTTATCATTTCCTCTACGAGAACAGGTACTTCCGATTTTCCTTCGGATATTCTTTTTGTAAGCTCCTGCTGTGTTATTCCCTCAAGCCCCAATGCATTCTTTGCAAATGAAGGAAGCTTCTCTGTAAGATCCTTAGAAATATCCTCCGGCTTGATATTCATTGTCATTTCCGGCATATTCTTTTCTATTACACTCATTACCTGCTGACGAACAAAACTGTGATAAAGCCTGACGGAAATAAATGATCCGGCAATAGACGCGATCAGACACGAAACAGCTGCGCTTACAAAATGTACTACCGTATTGATCAGACCACGTCTGAATCCTGTAAATACGAACAAACCGATAATTCCGACAACTAGAATATCCAAAACCATTCCCATTATTTTATCCCCCCAAAAATTACTTCTCCCAGTTTTTCTGCCATTCTGATCGTAAATTTTGTAAAATGAAAATCGGGAAAACTTTACGCTCTCCCGATATTATATTCAAATCTCAAAGATCTGTTCTTCAGGATATCTGTGATACAGGCTCTATCGTCGTTAACGAGCCCTGCTGTTTGCTCGTTTCTTCAGGCTGTTCTTCTGCCTCCGGCTCATTTGAATATGTATAATTCAAACCATAAAGCTTGAATCCTTCCTTAAACAGAATATTTGCATCATCATATTTCTTATAAAGTGTTTCACCAAACATTATTGCTGCTATGAATGTGTGTCCTTCCATTGTAGCTGACGCTACAACAGATGTTCCTGCTTCATCCGTAAAGCCTGTCTTCATTCCGTCACAGTATTTTGAATATGATTCGCTGTCCGGTAAAATAAGTCTGTTGGAATTTGTCCAATACATAGTATCAGGCATATATACTTCTTCTGATTCCTCTTCTTCTCCCTCATTTGTTTCACTGCTTTCAGCTGAAGTTTCCGAAACCGGTTTTTCAGCTGCCTTCGATACGCTTTCCTGACTGCTTTCGGATGACTCTTCCTTTATAAGCTCCCATTCTGCCTCGGCTTTTGAACAGGATGCCTTGACAAGCGGTACTGTTCGAGCATATGCTGCTATTTTTGTAAGATCTGCCGCGCATGTATAATGATCATCATCATGCCATCCATCAGGTGTTACATAATGTGTTTTTTCACACCCTATCTCCTTCGCAGCCTCATTTACAAGTCCCATAAATTCCTTTACGGCTTCTTCATCCGTAAGCTTATCGTTTCCTGTGTATATCCTTGCCGCATTTACGGCTATCGTATATGCTGCATCATTTCCCGACGGAAGCATCAGCGCATCCATCAACGCTTCAAACTTCATCTTCATTCCGACCATCAGACCTGCTGTACTTGAATCCCAATCGATCAGCCCTATTTCCTCTCCTACTGTTATTACCGTATCAGCCGGTATGATCTTTGCGCCTACTATCGCCGTAAGCATTTTTGTTGTGCTGGCCGGATAGCATTTTTCGTGTCCGCTTCGCTCATATATTATTTTATCAGCGTCAACATCATAAAGCACAACATACTTTGCAGTTACTTTGCTGTCCAGCATCTTTATTGTCTTACTGTTAAACCTTTTCTTATCTGTTTTGAATTCTCCTGTCGGATCACATTCAATATTTCCTTCGCTGCCTGCATCAGTTTTATTTGTACTGCTTTCCGATATTTCTGTCTGCTCGTTTTCAGCCGCTCCGCTTTTTCCTGCTTTTTCAGCTGATGCGCTTGATACTGACACCGAATTCTCTGTATCTTCTGCCCCTCTGCTTTTAAACCAGCCACATAAATATGCTGCACCGGCAACACCTGCAAGCAGTACTACAGACGCCGTTATAATTACGGCTGCCTTTATGCCCCTATGTTTTTTTCGACTGTCCATATCCTTGTAATTATTATTGTTTCCATTTCTATCGGGTACTCCGTACTTAGCTTGTTCAGATGTATTATCTATTTTAACCGTTTTCGATGAGCCATCATTCATGGCTGTATCTTTATCCGCATATTCTTTTAACAGCTGTTCATATATATCTATAAATTCTTCTCTGTTATTATTGTTTTTTTCAGACATAGCTATTCCCTTTCGCCTTATTATTAATCATCCTCAATTATTATTACACTTTAGAACCTTTATGTCAATCGGAATTGTGTAACAAAAAACTAATACTTTTAATAAAAAAAAGTAAATTTTTTCTCAGCCTGCGGCATTTGCCACGCTTAAAGTTATTGTGCTGTTAATAAGCAATCTGACGTCTGAAAGAAATGACTGACAGGACACCATGCTGTTTGTTAAATCGTGTATTGAAAAAAAATTAATAAATCTTCCTTAATTCCTTGCAAAACTTAACTAAATATTGTAAAATGTATGTATATATTATTTGTGCGTGTGCCGGACAGCACTTTTCGCATAAGCAAGGAGGATTTATTTATGGCCGTTACATTAAGTGATAAGCACGTTAAACAATTCATCAGCAACGAGGAATATCAGGCTATTGCACCTCAGATCTCAGCTGCGCATGATCTTCTGCACAGCAAAACAGGTCTGGGTAATGATTTTACCGGTTGGGTCGATCTCCCGGTTGATTATGATAAGGATGAATTTGACAGAATTAAAAAAGCTGCCGAAAAAATAAAAGCTAATACCGATGTTTTTGTTGTAATCGGAATCGGCGGTTCCTATCTCGGTGCCCGCGCAGCTATCGAATTCCTTAAATCACCCAATTACAATGCTCTTAAAAAGGATACCCCTGATATCTATTTCACAGGTAATTCTATCAGTTCTACCGCTCTTTCTGAACTTCTTCAGATATGTGAGGGTAAGGACGTTTCTATCAATATGATATCTAAATCCGGTACTACAACCGAACCTGCTATCGCATTCCGCGTTTTCAGAGAACTTCTCGAGAAAAAATACGGCAAGGACGGCGCTAAGGAAAGAATCTTCTGTACAACAGATAAGGCTAAGGGCACTCTTAAACAGCTTGCTGACAGAGAAGGCTATGAAACATTCGTTGTTCCGGATGATGTAGGCGGACGTTACAGCGTTCTTACTGCTGTCGGACTACTGCCTATTGCAGTTTCCGGCGCTGATATCGATGCTCTTATGGGCGGCGCCGCTAAAGCAAGAGAAGAACTGATGAACACTGATCTTGATAAAAATGATTGTTACAAATATGCTGCGATCCGTAATATCCTTTACCGTAAGGGTAAGGCTATCGAGCTTCTTGTTAGCTACGAACCTTCCTTCACCCTTATGAACGAATGGTGGAAGCAGCTGTTCGGTGAAAGCGAAGGCAAGGATCAGAAGGGTTTGTTCCCCGCTTCCGTTGTATTCTCTACCGATCTTCATTCTATGGGCCAGTTTATTCAAGACGGCACAAGAACTATGTTTGAAACTGTTGTGCAAATAGATAAGCCTAAATATGAGATTACTATCGGCACTGATCCGGAAAATGTTGACGGTCTGAATTTCCTTTCAGGTAAAACTGTGGATTTCGTTAACAAAAAAGCTTTCGAGGGTACAGTCCTTGCTCATACTGATGGTAAAGTTCCTAATGTGATCCTAAATATGAATGATACAAGTGAGGCTGAACTCGGCTATCTCATTTACTTCTTTGAAAAGGCTTGCGCTATAAGCGGATATACCCTCGGCATTAATCCTTTCAATCAGCCTGGTGTTGAAAGCTACAAGAAAAATATGTTCGCCCTCCTCGGCAAACCCGGATATGAGGATCAAAAGGAAGCCCTTGAAGCCAGACTTAAATGATTCTTTTGTAAATACATTAATTTTTAATAAAATATTATATGTTTAACTGTTGACAGTTCGTCAGAATTAATATAAAATATATACAGTAAAGGATCACCGTTTACGGCATAACTTTCAAGGAGGCAAAAATTATGGTTAAACTTATTGTCGGTAAAAAAGGTACAGGCAAAACAAAAAAACTTATTACTCTGGCTAACGAGGCTGTTGAAGCTTCTAACGGAAATGTTGTTGTTATCGAAAAAGGCTCAAAGCTTACATATGACGTAACTCATAAGGCTCGTCTTATCGATACTGAGCATTATTCAATTTCCGGATATGATACATTCTTCGGTTTCCTGAGCGGTCTTTGCGCCGGTAACTATGATGTTACAGATGTTCTTGTTGATTCAACTTTCAAGATCGGCGGAACAAATTTTGATGAATTTGCTGATTTTATTGAGAATATCAACACCCTCGCTGCTAAAACCGATACTCAGTTTACTTTCCTCGTTTCCGCTGACGAAAGTGAACTTCCACAAAGCCTTGCGGCTGTTTCAGAAAAAATCTGATTTTTCGTGTCTGACAGGAATATGATAGTTTTTTTGGGGAAGCTGGTTTCAGCTTCCCTTTTTATATGTTGACAGTTCAGACAAAAAATTAGTTTGACTTTTTTTCGTTTTTTTCTAAAAATATATTGACAAAAAAGAGTGTTGCAATTATAATAAGCTATGGCGTTTTATTATATTTAGCCGTTAAATATAATAATTGAGATTTTGTCGGGGTGAGACTGTGATTCTTGAATTGAAAAAAGTTTTTCTGAATGAGAATGAAAGTCTTTCTGTAAACGATACATTTGATATGTCTGATATCAGATATGGTCAAAGCACTTTCCCTGAAAAAACTGCTGCGGATATTACCGTCGCTAATCATGCGGGACTTGTTGTTTTTGAGGCAAATGTTCGTCTGCGCTGTCATTATTTGTGTGACAGGTGTTGCGAGCCCTTTGACACGGATCTCGCCTATAGGTTTAATCATATTCTCGTCACCAAGCTGCCTGATGACGGCGGTGACGATTATATTGAAGCACCGGACTATATGCTCGATACTGATGCTTTGCTCAGAGAAGATATTCTTTTGGAGCTTCCGTCAAAGTTCCTCTGTAAGGATTCCTGTAAGGGCTTGTGTCCAAAGTGCGGAAAAAATCTTAATATG
>CACYDC010000365.1 GCA_902773025.1 uncultured Ruminococcus sp. | reverse complement strand
GATACTCCCGACGGCAGAAAAGTCAGAGGAACGGTCCATTGGGTAGATGCAGAAAACTATCTTGAAGCAGAAGTAAGACTTTATGATAACCTGTTTACAGATCCCGAACCGGATACGGGAGATAAGGATTTCCTTGACTATATAAATCCCGAAAGTCTTAAAATTCTTAAAAACTGCAAAATAGAAAGATCAGTCGAGGGTGCGGTGTGCCCAGTAAATTATCAGTTCATGCGTCTGGGATATTTCTGTCTTGATAAGGACAGTACGCCCGATGCGCTGATATTTAACCGCAGTGTATCCCTTAAGGATGGTTATAAGAAAAAGTAATATCCATATTGTAGATAATAAAGCCAAAAATGAGAGGGGGTATTCTTATGATGAGAAATTCGAGTGCTATAATACTTGCCGGCGGCGAGGGTAAAAGAATGAGATCAAACAGGCCTAAGGTCCTCAGTGAGGTCATGTTCCAACCGATGCTGAAGTGGGTCATTGATGCAGTGCGAAGCGCAGGCATTAAGGATATATGTGTGGTAACGGGCAGTAAGCGTGAATATGTTGAGCATTACCTTTCCGGACTTCCGTTCAGAGTGGAAACAGTTTATCAGCCTCAGCGCCTGGGTACGGGACATGCCGTAATGATGGCAAGACCGTTCCTTGAAAAACACAGGGGCAGTGATGTTCTCATTCTCAACGGCGATGCGCCGTTTATCGGTGTTGAAACTATACGCAATGCCTTTGTTGTACAAAATCAGACCGGAGAAATAGACCCTGAGGTATTCGATTGGGAGGAGGAAAGAGAGCCTTCTCCGAACAGAGGGTGTACGGTTATTTCCGCAGAGGTCGAAAATCCGTCCGGCTACGGCAGGATCGTGCATGAAACAGACCCGGAGCAGTATTTTCATCTCAGCACACTTAAGGCTATCGTCGAAGAAAAAGAAGCTACCGATGAAATACGCAAAATAAAAGAGGTCAATTCAGGCGCATACTGGTTTGAAGCGGATACATTGCTTGATGCTCTTGATAAGCTGAAAAAAAGCGAAAAAACCGGCGAGTATTATCTGACTGATACCATCGCAATTATCAAAAACAGCGGAAATGCCGTAATGTCATATAAAGCTAAAAACGCTGATTCGGTACTGGGAGCAAATGACTGTGTACAGCTTTCTCAGCTGAATGAAATCGCCAGAATGAGGATACTGACAAAGCACATGAAAAACGGAGTCAATATCCCATGTACCGACGGTATCATGATCGGCAGAGAAGTCACGATAGAATCTAATACAACTATTCTTCCGGCAACCGTGATCAGAGGTAAAACAAGCATTGGTCCGTATTGTGAAATAGGTCCGGCAGCGCTAATAGATAATTGTGAGATAAAAGAAGGAAGCACAGTAAGCAATGTTTCTATAAAAAACCAGATAGTGTAAATATGGCTGAAAACAGCAGGGTCATCTTTTGTGCATAATAAATCGAAATTTTCTGAAAATCAATTGTAATTCCATAAATGACACAAAAATCCCTGAAAAACGGTGATTGTGCGTTAAAAACTTGATTTTTTGTTCGATAGGGTTTAAAATGTTAGTAAGAAAACGGGCGGAATTGCATTGCTCGTGGAATACAGAAAAATATTATTGGGGGAAGAGTTCAATGAATTTTCATGGCAAGGATATAAAGATCTTTACCTGCAACTCAAACAGACCGGTAGCTAAACAGATCGCAGACTGCTTAGGAATACCCGTAGGTAAATCGGAGGTCACAAGCTTCAGCGACGGCGAGATCGCTGTTTCACTTCATGAATCTGTCAGAGGTTCTGAGTGTTTTATCGTTCAGTCAACCTGCGCTCCGGTAAATGACAACATAATGGAGCTTCTTATCATGATCGACGCAATGAAGCGTGCTTCAGCTGCAAGAATCACAGCTGTTATCCCGTATTTCGGATATGCTCGTCAGGACAGAAAAGCAAAAGCCCGTGATCCGATCTCAGCTAAGCTTGTTGCTGATCTTATCACAAGCGCCGGCGCGGACAGAGTGCTTACGATGGATCTTCATGCCGCGCAGATTCAGGGATTTTTCAATATTCCGGTTGATCACCTTGTTGGTGCGCCGATCCTTGCTAATCATTTCAAAAAGATGATCGGTGATAATCCGGACGATTATGTAGTAGTATCGCCGGATCTCGGTTCCGTAACAAGAGCAAGAAACTTTGCGACACGTCTTGGCTGCTCGATCGCAATCATCGACAAACGCCGTCCGAAGGCTAATGTCAGCGAGGTTATGAATATTATCGGCGAAGTAAAAGATAAGAAGGTAATACTCGTTGATGATATGATAGATACCGCCGGTACGCTTTGCAACGCTGCTCAGGCAGTTGTTGAAAAGGGCGGCGCAACTGAGGTATATGCAGGCGCAACCCACGCTGTACTTTCCGGTCCGGCAATTGACAGGATCCAGAACAGTGTTATCAAGGAAGTTATCCTTCTTGATACGATCTCTGTTCCTGAGGACAGATACATTGATAAATTCAAGACACTTAATGTCGCTCCTGTATTTGCAGAAGCGATCGAAAGAATATATGAGGACAAACCGGTATCCTCAATTTCAGTCTGATAGATCGTTCATCCCCGGCCTTTTTCAGGCCGGGGGTTTTTTGTCTGTAAATAACGCTTTGTACGCAGGCGTGGTACACGCACAATTCATGTTGGGGCTTTGCCCCAAACCCCACTGGAGGAAACCCTTTTTTGAAAAAAAGGGTTATCCCCCAGACCCCTTCCCAAAAAACTTGTGTTTATTCTATTAAAATGCCAATATAACGGAAGAGAACGTTGAATTCAGTGCGTGGAGGCACTCCGACGGTTGACGTGTGAGCGGAATGGTACTATAATATATACATATTAACAGACATCAGGGAGGATAAGCTTATGTTGTTTTCACGTGGAATGAGAGATAAGCTCAGTAAATATGTCGACTGTAATAAACAAATCAAGGTATGTATGTCAATAACGGGAAATTCGGTATATGATTACTGCTGTTTCGGGGTAGATAATAAGGGAAAGCTCTCGGACGACCGATATATGGTTTTTTACAATCAGACAAGTTCTCCTATGAATGAAATATCGTATTCATGCAATAATAATTCGGCTGAATTCGTTATTGATCTTTCAAGGCTTCCGCAGACGATCGATAAACTTGTTTTCACAGCAAGTATTGATGGCAGCGGAACAATGGGACAGATACAAAAACATTCCTTTTCTGTACAGCAGCTCGGACAGGAAAAAATAAGTATGTCACTTACAGGAAATGATTTCAAGTCGGAAAAAGCAATTATTTCCGCAGAAATATACAGAAAAGATGAATTGCGTATTGCCGCTGTTGCAAACGGTTTTAACGGAGGCTTGTCCGCATTGCTTGAATCCTACGGCGGTACAGAAATCAAAAATGCCCCTCAGCCGCCTGTACCTCAGCAGCAGGCCCCATCATTCAACAGCCCTTCTGCTTATAATAACCCGTCGCCTGCACTTCAGCAGCAGGCCCCATCATTCAACAACCCTTCCGCTTATAATAATAACCCGTCGCCTGTTCCTCAGCAGCAGGCCCCGTCATTCAACAGCACTTCCGCTTATAATAATTCCCCTCAGACTGCGCCCGGTACCGGCAAAATTAGTCTGCAAAAAACTGAGGAAGAACTCACCAAAGAAGTAATGGGTAAAATCAGTCTGTCAAAGGACAAGGATAAGCTTGGCAGCCATGTCGTAAATCTTTCAAAATGTGTTGTCAGCCTTAGTAAAAAGAATGGCGTAGACCTCGGCTCAACACGCGCAAAAGTCGTTGTCGCACTGGATTACAGCGGTTCAATGTATTCCCTGTATAATAACGGAACCGTACAGAATACTATAAACAGGCTTGTGCCCCTCGGTCTGACATTCGACGACAATGGAACCATAGATGTGTATCTGTTTCAGAGCGATTACAGAAAAATTTCCGATCTGAATCTGTCAAACTATGAATACTACGTTAAACAGGTCGTTAATACCTGCGGTTACAAAATGGGCGGAACAAACTATTCTCCTGTTCTCAGAGCGATAATAGAGGGCGGCACATATAAACAGGGAGGTTTTCTTGGTTTTGGCGGAACATCTTACCGAACCGACCCGATAGTCGATAACGGCGATCCCACATTTATTCTGTTTATTACAGACGGCGCTAACTCAGATTGCGGCGCAACTGATAATATTATCCGTCAATCTTCTGCCAAAAATGTGTTTATACAGTTTATTGGTATAGGCAGCGAAAATTTCAATTATCTCAGAAAGCTTGATGAAATGGAGGGCAGAGAAAGAAATAATACAGGCTTTACAAAAATGCAGGATCTTGACGGCGCAAGCGACAATGAACTCTATACAAATGTATTGGAACAGTTTTCGTCATGGCTTCGAGGTACTCAATGATCCTTTCCTCAGTATAAATTTAGCACAATATAACCGCAAAGCTTTTAATTCATCATACAGCGGCCGTATACTCTTTTCGGGTATTGCGGCCGTTGTTTTTTCTTTAAATATTTTGACAGAATAATGACGATGATCGAAAAAATAGTGTCTTTTTTCGTAAATTAGCATGGTAAAGTTTAGTAATTATTAACAATAAAAATTAATTTATAAAAAACTTATAAAAATTTAAAAAAATATAGTGACTTTTTACTATTTTTATGCTATAATGAATGAAATACGTAAATGTTTCCGGTTTTATCTCAAAAAAAGCAAATCCAGTTTTTTCGGTCAGGTGATCAGGTTGATAGAACAAGTTATCAATATAGACAGAATGGAACAGGCAGTCGCGCTGTTCGGGACATTCGACGAAAATATAAGACTGATACAAAATGAGTATATGGTTTCGGTCGTGTGCAGAGGTTCTGAGCTTAAAATTACCGGCGAACCTGAAAATGTGTCTAAGGCAGGCAAGGTGATCGACAGACTCCTCGGTCTGATCAACAGGGGTGAGGCCCTGAGTGATCAGAATGTACGCTATTGTATGTCCCTCGTGAATGAGGGAAACGAGGAAAGAATAGAACAGCTTGCCGGAGATTGTATATGCATTACCTCCAGAGGTAAGCCCGTCAAGCCTAAAACACTCGGCCAGAAAAAATATTGTACCGCTATAAGCAAAAATACTATTACTCTCGGAATAGGCCCTGCCGGAACAGGAAAAACATACCTCGCTGTGGCAATGGCAGTTACCGCTTTCCGCGCAAGAGAGGTCAACCGGATCATTCTGACCCGGCCCGCTGTGGAAGCAGGAGAAAAGCTTGGCTTTCTTCCGGGTGATCTTCAGAGTAAGGTTGACCCGTATCTTCGTCCGCTGTATGATGCGCTGTTCGATATGCTTGGAGCAGAAACCTATCAGAAATATGTCGAAAGAGGCAATATCGAGGTTGCTCCGCTTGCATACATGCGAGGACGCACGCTTGACGACAGCTTCATAATACTCGATGAGGCGCAGAATACAACTCCCGAACAAATGAAAATGTTTCTGACAAGGCTTGGCTTTAATTCAAAAATGGTGATTACGGGAGATATAACCCAGATAGATCTTCCGGGAGGTGTGCGCAGCGGACTCAAGGACGCTGTAAAAATACTCAGGAATATAGACGGGATAGAAAGCGTATACTTTAATCCTTCCGATGTAGTCAGAAACCGACTGGTACAGGATATTATCAAGGCTTATGATAATGCGGTGAATAAAAATACGGGCGGAACAAAAAAATAGATCCGCTAAAAATATTTAGAAAGGCAAGGTTTTATATCATGGATAAGATCAAGGTTATTATCACAAATAAACAGAAGGATATCAAAATTCCGACAGGACTGCGTATGCTGATCAGAAGATGCTGTAATGCGGTTCTGCAAATGGAAGAATTTCCGGGTTCTGTAGAGGTGAGTGTAACGCTTGTCAATAATCAGCAGATCAAGGAATTGAATACGATATACAGAAATAAAGAAAGCGCTACCGACGTGTTATCTTTCCCTATGGGAGAAAACGGCAAGTACGATACTGACCCGAATACAGGCGCAAAAATACTGGGAGATATCGTTATATCCATGGAAAAAGCAATAGAACAGGCAGAACGCTTCGGACATTCGCTTCAAAGAGAGGTCGGCTATCTTACGGCTCATTCGATGCTTCACCTGTTGGGTTACGATCATGAAGATAACGGTCTGCAAAGACTGCGTATGAGAGAAAAAGAAGAAAAAGTAATGACACTTCTGGGTCTGCCCAGCTCCTCCAGTTATGTAATAAAGGATGAGGAAGAATAAATGAAGTCCTTTTTTAAGGGGTTTAAATTTGCCTGGTCAGGCATTATACACTGTGTAAAAAACGAGCGAAATATGAGAATTCATATGGTGGCGGCACTGTATGTTCTGATTTTTGCGCGTTTTTTTGCATTTTCAAGGACTGACTATGCAGTACTGGTTCTGACGATCGGAGGAGTTTTCAGCGCCGAAACTGTAAATACATCTCTTGAAATACTATGTAATAAGGTATCTAAGAAGAAGGATCCGTATATCCGCGCAGCCAAGGATGCTGCTGCCGGCGCAGTACTGATCCTTGCAGTGTTATCAGTGTTTATCGGGTTGTTTTTGTTCGGAGATATTGAAGGTATCAGGAATATGTGCGGATTCTATATAACACACCCTGTTAATCTTACAGCGCTGATACTTCTGATGCCGGCTGCTGTTTTTTTTATAGTAAAAGGTCCGTCCGGAGCAGCAAGGATAATTCATAGGATAATAAAAAAAGAAGAGAAAAAGGAGTAATGGAAATATGGAAAAAAAGACAGCGTTTATAGCAATTGTAGGACGGCCTAATGTAGGAAAATCTTCACTGCTTAATTATATGCTCGGACAGAAAATAGCAATAGTATCATCAAAGCCTCAGACGACCAGAACAAGGATAACCGGAGTGCTTACTGAAAATGACATACAGCTTGTATTCATAGATACGCCGGGACTTCATAAGCCGAGAAATGATCTTGATAAATATATGCTTCGTTCGGTAAATGAATCTGTAGCGGGAGTAGATGCGTGTCTGCTTGTAACGGAAGCCGGAGCGAAGCTGACAGAAGGTGAAAGGTCCCTGACGGAAAAATTCGCTTCACTTGGCATACCGGCAGTACTTGCAATAAATAAAACAGATACGATACAGGATAAAACTATTCTTGCGCCGCAGATCGCGGAGCTGTCGCAGCTTTATGATTTCAGCGCAGTTGTTCCGTGTTCCGCGCAGACAGGCGCAGGAATAAAGGAGCTCAAACAGGAGCTTGGCAAGCTGTCAAATGAAGGGGGATTTCTTTTTGATGAAGATACTCTGACAGATCAGCCCGAAAGAGTATTGGCAGCGGAGATCATACGTGAGAAGCTGCTTCGTCTGCTTGATAAAGAGATACCTCACGGTTCAGCGGTTTTTGTTGAGCGTATGAAGGAACGTGATGACGGAGATATAATTGACATTGATGCCACGATATATTGTGAGCGTGACAGCCATAAGGGAATAATCATAGGAAAAGGCGGAGCTATGCTGAAAAAAATAGGGAGCTATGCGCGTCAGGATATGGAAAAATTTTTTGGCTGCAAGGTCAATCTTAAGGTCTGGGTCAAGGTAAAGGAAGATTGGCGCAACAGAGAGAGTATTCTGAGAAGCCTTGGATATGACAACCGTGATTTTGACTGATTAAGTTTTCGCACGCCGCCCGTTCGCTGTGCTCACTGCGTGGTAAACGTAAGTAAGTTGCTCCCGCGGCGCTTAAGTATCGCATAATAACCTTATTGTCATGAGATTGAAACTTTTGTGTTTTGTCACGATATATATATAATTACCTTCTAAAATATCGGG
>CACYDC010000364.1 GCA_902773025.1 uncultured Ruminococcus sp. | reverse complement strand
TTCATCAGCTCTCTGTTCTTCATCAGCTCTCTGTTCTTCATCATCCCGAAACCCAAACATAGAAGACAAATCAACTTTTCTGATATTAATATTCTCCGGCGCTGACACATATGTATCGGATACAGCCATCTTAGATTTATCAACTGCCGGCGGTATATATACCTCCGGCTCGTCATCATTGCCGGAAGCTTCCTCTTTTATTTCTTTATCAAACGAAAACACTCTCTTTTTTTCCTGTACCGGCAGTCCTATCTGTACTGCGCTGTCTGCCGGAGCAGAAAGAAGCGTCGGATTAGTCATCCTTATTTCCCCGGGAATTTCCACGGAATTTCTCGTATCGAAGCTCATGACCGCAGACCTTACCGCATGATATACACAATCAAAAACAGGCCCTTCATTAGTAAAGCGTACCTCAAGCTTTGCGGGATGAACATTGACATCGAGCATTGAGCAGTTCATTTCGATAAGCAGAACACATGAGGGATATTTCCCGGACATTATACTTCCCTTATAAGCCTGTTCGAGCGCGGCCATAGCAGTTTTTGAACGTACCAGACGTCCGTTTATATAAAACATCTGCATTGTTCTGTTAGCCCTTACAGACGAAACCGGCTTTGTCACAAATCCATTCACTGACATATTGTTATAACTATATGATACCGGAATAAGCGTTTTGAAAAACTCCCGGCCGAATATCTGAAAAACTGCGTTTTCGAGCTTTCCGTCACCCTGGGTTTTCATTATCTGTCTGCCGTCACGGATAAGCGTGAAGCTTATTTCCGGATGTGAAAGCGCTATTCTTTCCAGCATTGAAGATATAGCATTTCCCTCTGTAACATCCTTTTTCAGAAATTTCATTCTTGCAGGCACATTATAAAAAATATCTCTCACTAAAAATGTTGTACCCTGAGGACATCCTATCACTTCAAATACCTTTTCCTCTCCGCCTTCTATTACATAGTGTGTTCCATCTGTTTCTTTATTGCTTTTCGTAATAATTTCAACTCTGGACACAGCACATATTGATGCAAGCGCTTCTCCTCTGAAACCGAGCGTTGATATTGCGTCCAGGTCATCCTGCTTGGATATTTTACTTGTCGCATGACGAAGAAATGCATTTTTTACATCTTCTTTCTCTATACCGCAGCCGTCATCCGTAACACGCATATATTTAATACCGCCGTTTTGTATTTCCACAGTTATGCTGTGCGCGCCGGCATCAATACAGTTTTCCACCAATTCCTTGATAACTGACGCGGGACGTTCTATTACTTCGCCTGCCGCTATCAGTTCGGCAATGTTTTTAGGAAGTACATTGATAGCGCTCATATTTTTCCTTCTTTCATACAGTATCTGCGCAGGACACAGGTTATTTATTTCCTTCCGAGCATCTTTATAAGCTCAAACAGTATATTCATCGAATCAATAGGCGTGAGAGTGTTTATATCTATCTCACGCAGACGCTTTTCTACAGGCGTATCCTGTCTTTCGAACATTATTTGTACATCCTCCTGCGGCTTGTCCTTCTTTTTCTTTTCCCGCGGAGTTTTTTTGCCCGATTCAAGCCCGCACAGTATTTTCTTTGCCCTTTCGATAACACCGTCCGGCAGTCCAGCAAGCTTTGCTACCTCAACGCCGTAGGATTCATCAGCCGCGCCGGGGATTATTCTTCTCAGGAAGGTTATATCATCGCCGTGCTTCATTGCGGCAATATTATAGTTTTTAACTCCCTTAAGCTTATCCTCAAGCACTGTCAGTTCATGATAATGTGTTGCAAACAAAGTCTTTGCGCCAAGTTTTTCAGGGTCTGCCACATATTCGAGTACTGCTCTGGCTATACTCATTCCATCATAGGTCGATGTGCCCCTGCCTATTTCATCCAATATCAAAAGGCTTTTGTTTGTTGCCTTTTTCAAAATATATGCTACCTCATTCATTTCCACCATAAAGGTAGACTGTCCGGTAGAAATATCGTCTGACGCTCCTATTCTGGTAAATATGCTGTCCGTCACAGATATATCTGCGCTTTTGGCCGGCACAAACGAACCCATTTGCGCCATTAATACTATCAGCGCTGTCTGACGCATATATGTTGATTTACCGGACATATTCGGGCCTGTTATTATTGCCACTCTGTTGCTGTTCATATTCAGCTCAGTATCATTCGGAACAAAACGGTTATCGGTCACTATCCGTTCCACAACAGGATGTCTGCCATCGGTTATATGTATTTTTCCGCTGCTGTTCAACACCGGGCAGCAGTAATTATTGTCAAACGCTGCCTGAGAAAACGATGCAAGCACATCAAGCAATGCTACTGCCGATGCGCTGGCTGATATCCTGTCAACTGCCTGAGCGGCTGCATTTCTTATTTTTTCAAACAAGGCATATTCCAGTTCGTTTGCCCTGTCCTTTGCGCCGAGTATACGGCGTTCAAGGTTTTTCAGTTCTTCGGTAATATATCTTTCACCGCCGGTAAGGGTCTGTTTACGAATATACTCCGGCGGAACAAGATTTTTATATGAATTTGATACTTCTATATAATACCCGAATACACGGTTATAACCTATCTTTAACTTAGGGATACCTGTTTTTGCTCTTTCCTCTGCTTCAATTCTGGCCATAAGGTCTGCTCCGCCCTTCATATCGCTGCGAAGCTCATCAAGCTCTGTTGAACAGCCCTCACGTATCATTCCGCCCTCGCGAACGGAAAACGGGGGTTCATCTGTTATGGTTTTATCTATCAGTTCAACAACATCCTCAAGCAGGTCTATTTTGTCACAGGCTTCTGACAGCATACTGCTCCGGGCAGTATTTACGCTTTTCTTTATATCCGGCAGTCTTTTCAATGCCGAGCATAGCGCTCTCAGTTCCCGGGCATTTGCAGAACCGTAAACTATTCTTGTAATAACACGCTGTATATCAAACATTCCAACGAGTGATTCACGAAGTGAAATACGCATCTGAACATTTTCATAAAGCTCGGATACTGCATTTTGCCGTCTTGTTATCGCGCCTATGCTCACAAGCGGTTTTTCAACAAAGCTTTTTATTAATCTTTTACCCATTGATGTCTTTGTATTATCAAGCACTGCAAGCAGACACGCAGACTTGTTTTTACTGTTCAGCGGTTCAACAAGCTCCAGATTTCTTCTTGTATTATAATCCAGATGAACATACTGTTCCTCCGTATAAAGCTCTATTGTCCTTATACGTTCCAGACCGGTACGCTGTGTTTTTCCGAGATAGACGATAAGCGCGCCAAGCGCTGAAACCGTCTGCGGCATATCAATGATGCCCAGTTCGTCAAGGGTTTTTCCGTCAAACTGATTTCTCAGATTATTTTCCGCATCGGCATATGAAAACTGTTCATCCTCCAGCATATTCACGCAGGCGCTGAGCTTATCCTTGATAAAAGGGGAAAGTGTCCTGAATCTGACGGTATCGCCGCCAATCAGAAGTTCTTTGGGAGAATATTTCAGCAATTCATCCTTAACAGCGCTTTCCGCATCCTCTGCATCGATAAGAGTAGCATAAAGCTCACCCGTTGACACATCGCAAAAAGCCATACCCGTTTTATTTTTCTGTGTATAAACCGAGCAGATAAAGTTATTGCTTCCCTCATCGAGCATACTCTGTTCCATTACCGTACCCGGGGTAATAACTCTGATAACATCTCTTTTGACAAGTTTTTTTGTTTTGGAAGGGTCCTCTGTCTGCTCACAGATTGCAACCTTATATCCCTTGGCTATCAGTCTTGCGGCATAGGTTTCATAGCTATGGAAAGGCACACCGCACATCGGAGCTCTTTCCTCAAGGCCGCAGTCCTTTCCTGTGAGAGTAAGCTCCAATTCCTTTGATGCTGTTTTCGCATCTTCAAAGAACATCTCATAAAAATCCCCGACCCTGAAAAACACGATCGCATCTTTATATTCTGCTTTTATACTTTTATACTGCTGCATCAGCGGTGAAAGCTCACCCATTCTTTTTTCTCCTTCCTTTTTGTCAGCGTCACACCGGCTTGGTTGAGGCTGCCGGCTTGGTTGGGGCTGCCGCCCCAAACCCCGCCCGGGCTACTCGCCCGGACCTCGGCAGGGGCGAGCGGCCCCTGCACCCGCTGATTTGGGGATATTAATAATAGACTACTCTCGTGACAAAACACAAAAGTTTCGCCGGCCTTTTCAAAGGCCGCGGACGACACGAAGTTAGTCCCTTTGGTCGCACTCCGCAGAGTGCGAAATCTGTTTTCTCCAAAAAGCGCAGGGAGGTCAGGGACCCTCGCCGGGGGGCCCTGACAAATCACTATTAAGGCTTTTGCACTGCAAAAGCCAACACACTAAAGAAAACACAGAAACGAATACACGTATTAAAAAATAAGATAACGTAAAACGATAATTATCAAGCAAACAACTCAGCAC
>CACYDC010000363.1 GCA_902773025.1 uncultured Ruminococcus sp. | reverse complement strand
TTTCGGTGTTTTTTTTATGTTTTTGAGGCGGAAAAAATATGTTGGAAAAAATACTTTCCGACGTTTTTCCGACAAATTCCGACAAGCAATTTTGTTTACATAATATCTATCGTTACTGCGGGCACGATAAGGGATAATTAAAAATATTTTTTGTGCATAATAATTCAGAGTCTGGCTCCTTTTTCTTATGTTATGAGGCTGTTTTGAAAACACGTTTGCCCGAGCAAAACGTTGGTATTATTGATGCTGAAAATGTTATGTTACTGAGATTTCTATTTACTAAAATGAGACTACCATCATAAGGGTAGTCTTATTTTTTTGCCTATCATATGTACTCTTCTTAATGACTATTCTTGTTGGCTTGATCTATTCATGCTTAATCCCAATTATTGTTGTTACGTTATATGAACCAGGAGCAGATTCTGAATTTGTTGTATCGTTAAGTCTGTTCGGATATAATGATTTATTATATTAAAGTGCAGGAATCGTTTTCATTTCTTTTCAAGGAGAGCAATCCGAGATGATAATAAACAAGACATCGTTATCTGCAGATCCCATCGGGGAAATGATCGAGGATGCGATTGCATTTTTCCTGAGAATCTACCCATACAACATAGTATGCGATTATGACATCATACTCTGCGACAGTTTTGAGAGTCTGGAAGATGAGTGGCGGGATTACTATGGTTTTGATGAGTATGAATCCCTGCCTATGAATTATGACGGACAGTTCTTTGCTCCGGATGAAAAGAAGGATAAGCTGCTTATAGTGGTGAAGATAAGCGAGGATGCAATCACAGGTGCCCAGCAGTACTTGAAGGAGAAGCAAAACGGTGTTGAAGAGCCGTCTGAGGAGCGGGCGGCGAAGCTCATATCGCTCTTTTACTTTCTTGAACTCTTCTGCCATGAATTTTCACATCTATGTTCCTATGACCGGATGATGGTGCTGACGGACTGGGCTGATCCGAGGCTTCCTGCCCATAATTATGATTACCATCTGCATGATGAGTTCATTGCGCGGGTCCGTGGGATGGAGATCATGCTCAGAATGGGGGCACCGTACATGGAAGCGGAGCTTATCTACAGCCTGTATGTGTCTTATATGGAGGCAACCCGGGAACAATTCGAGGACAGGTCGGAAGAGGTCACTGAGGCCATCGTGGATGTCCGGCTGGAACTGGAGGAAGAACTGTCGCTGATGCAGATGGCGGAGGGCCTGTCAGATGAAGGCATGGTGGCGACGATGGAAGAAGAGCTGGGACATAAGCTTCAGTACGGATTTGTTGACGGAAAGCTCGAACTGTCTGACCTTGAAGTAATCGAATTCAGCCTTGTTGATGAGCTTGCGGAGGAGCTGAAATCATACCTGTATGCCGCAAAGAATAAGTATGCCGTCTATGAGGGCACGCAATATGCAGGGACTGCGGTCGGTTTCTATTCTGCGTTCTGTGCAGAAGATATTGGCTGGGATATGAGACTTGAGAATATAATAAATATCCCGTTCTGGAACTATCTGGATGATGAGAAGGTCAGAAGCCAGAATGAGACATTCTGGAAATGGTTTGTGAAGAGGGTGGAAAGATATGGAAGAACTGCTGTTAGCTGCCGGTCTTGTGTACGATCTGAGCGAAGGATCTCTGGAAAAGATCCGAGAGGAAATCATTAGCGAGGGCAATCCGGAGTTTCTCGAAGTGCATGATATGATCGTTGATCTTGCTACGTATGTGAAAAACATGACCGGTTATGAAGCGGCAGACGAGGAGATGGCAAAGTTGCTCCTCGACAGACATTTCGAAGGATTTTTGCAGGAGTGCAACGAGAAATATGATGGCAGCCTGGAAAAATACTGGCTGGGGATGCAGGAGCCCGACGAATTCAATTCATGAACAATGCCGGGCTTGGAAATGCTTGATTCTGTACGGAAAGTTTTGTGAGGCAGATTACAATGGATAAATCGGATAATAATGAGTGGGAACGTTTGAACTACGAAGAGAAGACTTATTTGCTTTTCAAACGTCAAAAGAGAATTCTGGATATGTTTCTTGAACGAGGGGCTATTTCACAGGAGCAGTATGATAAGGGGGAGCAGGAATTGAATCAGAAAATGTTTTGATAACGCAGGGGATGCACTTGTGAAGCATAGATATGATGATGGGACTTCGCGGCAGTATCTCAGCAGGATACTGATACAGAAAGCAGACAGGCAAGCCGCCCAAAATATTATATACTATGAGGAGTCATTGATCATGGATTATTCTTTTTCGCCCCGTGACAAAGTAAATAGAGCAACCCCGACAATAAACGAAAGAAAAGTCGGGAGAATACACTTTCGTGATGGGGATGCATGGCTCAATCCATATAGAAGCATTAGACTGAAAAACAGGTCCGAACTTGAAGCACTTGATCTAAAGGTTGAGATCAATCCGGATAACAAGGCATTTCCGGTTAAAGTGTTCACAGGTACCTGTAATGAGGAGGGAATAGCAAGAACACTGGAATATGCATTCCTTGATTGAGATGGGAAAGGGGCAATGTACAATAAAAATAGAGAGGCATTCACGGGTGAAAAACATAGCTTTCAAATGCACTTACAACGACGGAGGTATTCGAGAAAACGGAATAGGATTCATAGGAACTTGCAGTGACCACATGACAAAACAGAACGTTAAGGCTAAGAGGGCATGGTGCTCAAACTTAGGGTGTCCGTGCAGGAAGTATATTGATGGGAAGATTAGCAGAATTGATCGGGAGCAATTTATGATAGCGGTGCACATGTATGCTATGAGAGAAGAATGCTCATCGACTGGAAAGCTCAGGCAGGCACCCACAATCCTAATGAGTATACGGAAGGTACCGGATTACCAATAAAACAGGCTTCTAAAAAAGTCTTGTCATTCTGACTACGAGGTGTCCGGATCTTCCCGAAAAAGACAGGATCATATTTGCGGTTTTTATGATTGGTGACTTCTACGAAGGTGATGAGAATACAACAGGCTATGTAAGTGGCCAATCATAATATCGGATGAAGTTTACTCTGGAAGAAGACAGGGTACTTCTGTACTGGAAGTGCCACACTAATAAAAACAGTCCATCAAATCCGAGATGGGGAACGGGGCTCTTTCGTTATATAGATGCAGATGAAGGCGTTCAGATATTACGTGATGCTGTAAAGCAGAAAGCAGATACAAAAGATGCACAATTAGCAATGGAAATGCTTGATTACTATTGCGAGCAGAACCATATAAACAGTGAACAAATCGGGGAGCCGGAGGGGGCTTTGACAAGATAACGTCGATTTATGACATGAAATTTGCGATTTATATACATAAAGAAATGATATCAAAAACCCCATCCATTGGACGATGATATGAATTTGTACGAAAGCATAATTGATCAGGCGGTTAAATATATTGAGGAACCGTTCCGAAATAATTCCGGAGGACACGATACAGAGCATTCGCTTCGTGTTTACCGCAATGCTATGCTTATAGCCGACAATGAACCGGACAGTAACTGCGAGATCGTAGCACTTGCGGCACTTCTGCACGATGTGGATGATCATAAACTTTTCCATACGGAGAATAATGAAAACGCAAGGGTCTTCCTGAAGAACAGATTGCCTGAAGAGCGGATAGATGCTATATGTAGCTGCATTAATGCTGTTTCGTTCAGTCGGAATAAGGGGAAGGCTCCGGACTCCATAGAGGGAAAGATTGTACAGGATGCGGATCGGCTTGATGCGATAGGAGCCATAGGCATAGCGAGGACATTTGCATTCGGCGGGGAGCATGGCCGGCCTTTACGTGATTCCATACAGCACTTTCATAATAAGCTTCTGTTGCTCAAGGATCTGATGAATACGGAGACCGGAAAACTACTTGCAGCTGAAAGACATGCATTTCTGGAAGAATTTCTCAGAGAGTTGAATGATGAATTAAACTGAGTTATCAGATAGAAAGGACTTGGAATATGCCTACTATAGAAGAAAACATCGAACGCTTTGAAGCGCTTCTCAAATCTGTCCAGCGTGACGGCATGGATAAGCTGATCCGTTATATTCAGAAGAATACGGATTTTTACAAAGCACCGGCCTCTACCAGATTTCATCTGGCTTGTGAGGGCGGTCTGCTTCAGCACAGTCTGAACGTG
>CACYDC010000362.1 GCA_902773025.1 uncultured Ruminococcus sp. | reverse complement strand
ACAGGTCTATCTTTTGAAAGATAGACCTGTTTTATTATACTTTATTCTTTTAAATCAAAGGTTCCGCTTCTTTTCCGTACGCTTCCACAGGTTCCGGCGGGTCGTCCCCACCTTATTCTCTACGTTTCCCTTCTCATACCCGGCATACG
Source organism: uncultured Ruminococcus sp. (assembly GCA_902773025.1). Classification (GTDB taxonomy): domain Bacteria; phylum Bacillota; class Clostridia; order Oscillospirales; family Acutalibacteraceae; genus UBA1213. Next base: position 1,867 of record CACYDC010000362.1, on the reverse strand, counting down.
GGTTGCAGAAGTGGATATGAACTCATAGTGCGCCTGGAAGTGTGCGAACAGTTCTATTTCATGGATGCTGTCCATTTCCCTGTGTCCGACACCGGTTGCATTTTCAAAGACCAGGAGCGTGAGAACTCCACCGATATAATTAAAAATGTCCTGTAAGCCCTGGCAGACGCATTCGGCAGTTTCGTCGCGAAACACCTAACTATAGCTGTCATTGCTGTAGGGGAAAGCGGATATGATTCATGCGCCAAAAGTCTAACTCCATGGAATACGTGCATTCTGGTGAAATATAGACTTATTGGCATGCCCTTCATCTATATGATAAGTTTTTCTAAGGCAGCTGTCTGATTACTGATACTCAGCGATCAGGTGAAAGGTCAGATACCCACTTGATGAAATACCTCCGAAAATCTCTCCGTTCAAAGCGTTATTGCCTATCGCGACACCTTCCGTTTGGAACAGATGAAGTTCCTGGATTGATGGATCCATTTCAAGATCATGCGTAATTAATTCCCCACTGTCATTGATGGTATAATATTTAGCAGATCCAGTAACGTAGCGAAGCAAAAAGTTCCTTCCGTCTTTACTGTAAAAACCTGTTGAATCCCAAACAGTGTCCGGGTTCGCATTTGCCGCATAGATCTTCCCGAATACATGAAGCTCTGTTCCGGCATCCTGCGGTAAAATCACATAGACACGCGCATCTTTCGCAGCTAGTCCAAGTGAAGGGGCGGCATTATTATCCACGTAAATACGAACCACATATTCCTGGCCCTCTTCGACAGTCGTATAATCAGTCCAATGGTTTTTCGATGCATCACCGGTATATGAACTGGCTGATACAAAATAGCGCTCATCACCGATTTCTCCGTTATTATCCACAATAGAATTAAAGGTCACATAATCCGCTGGAGACTGGAGAGAGAACAGCTTGCGATCATACGGCCCGTATCCGTGCTGATTGATTTCATTCTTATTATTGCCGTGCAATATTATCAACACAACCGCGGAAGCCAACGCAAGGAGTAGTGCCGCAAGTACGATTCTGCGAATACGTCTCTGAGGAACACAAGTAAGACGAGTTTTCCGCAGCTTGAGCATAACCTCAGAAAACAATTCCTGACTTGAAGTAATGCCATTATAACTCCTCAGCTGCTGTATACCTTCAGGCATAGAGTCTGGAAAATGAAAGCCTTTCAGCATGATAGGAATAATATTCTTGCCTTTCCTAATTGCATAAGATACTTCACGATACACCCAATCCTTAGGATCACTGCATCGATCCAGACCGTTTGGGGGCAAAATTACGATTATGTCCTTACACTCATCAATAACAGATAAAAGCTTTTCATTAAATTTCCCGGATCGAAGTGATTCTACGTCAAAAAATACTTTGTATCCCCGTTTTTCCAATTCCTGATAAACAGAACGGGCAAAATCTTCTCCTCCTTCACGACGATATGATATAAATACTTGATACGGAATAAAATCTCCGGAGAAAAGATGATCCAGCTTATTCTTTATCGACTTTTCATTTCTCTTTTCTATTGATTTATACAAGGCTTCCCTGGCTTCTTGGGGCAACTGATCATAATCAATAAAAGTAATATCGTTCTGTGCTTTCTGTTTCATCTTTTGATATGTCGTTAATTCCTGTTTCGTCTTATTATATGACGATTTTTTCATAACTATTATTGCTCTCCCTTCTCTTATATCTGTAAGTCAAGGTAACCAATAATTCAAAACAGTTGTTATCTTCTGTCCATTCTACTGCAGCAAACGTTCATTCATATCTGTCATAACATGAGCACTATTCCCACTTGTATATCTTACTATATTACTTTGGTTTTTAAAACCCTTAAAATGCATT
>CACYDC010000361.1 GCA_902773025.1 uncultured Ruminococcus sp. | reverse complement strand
TGAAAATGTTATCTTCCTTTCAGCAGACGCATTCGGAGTTCTGCCTCCGGTTTCGATCCTCGATCCCGAGCAGACACAGTATTACTTCCTTTCAGGATTTACTGCGAAGCTTGCAGGAACAGAACGCGGTATTACAGAACCTACTCCTACATTCTCAGCTTGCTTCGGTCAGGCCTTCCTCGAGCTTCATCCGACAAAGTATGCTGAAGAACTTGTAAAGAAGATGGAAAAGAGCGGAGCAAAGGCTTATCTCGTAAATACAGGCTGGAACGGCACAGGCAAGAGAATTACTATCAAGGATACAAGAGGTATTATCGATGCTATCCTTAACGGTGATATCAAGAATGCACCGACAAAGAAGATCCCGTATTTTGATTTTGAGGTTCCAACAGAGCTTCCGGGTGTTGATTCCGGTATTCTTGATCCGAGAGATACATATGCAGATGCAGCTGAGTGGGATGCAAAGGCAAAGGATCTTGCTGAGAGATTTACTAAGAATTTCAAGAAATATGAAACAAACGAAGCAGGTAAGGCACTTGTTAAGGCAGGTCCTCAGCTTTAATCAGTATTGTTAAGTTAAATAAGAAAACGATGGGAAACGTAAAAGTCTTCCATCGTTTTTTTATTTGTAAATATTTTTTGAACGGACATATATGTGTCCGTTACAAAAGTTATAATAAAGTTAACCAAAAAACGAATGCTGTGTTATAAGGAAAACGCGGTCGCATAAGGTTAATCAAATTTGTATATTGACATTGCTTTGATTGTATTTATAATGTTTTTTCTCTGGGTTTTGTCTACTCCTTCAAGGATCCTCTCAATGCTCGATATTGAATCGGTATCATCTCCAAGAGAATCAAATATCAGATAGTCCAGACTCACACCGAGTGCCTGTGAAATTCTGAAAATTGTGTCAAGTGAAGGAATACGGGTCCCCCGTTCGATATGACCTATATGAGCGCAGGATAACGAGCATATTTCGGCAAGTGTTTCTTGAGTCATGTGTTTGCTTTTTCTTGCTTTGCGAATTCGTTCGCCAAGGGAAATATAATCAATGCTCATTTCCATTTTACTCTCTCTCCTTTTTTATTTTTTGCTTATAATATATATATTATATACAATTTTTTAACAAAAAAACATAAATTATTAGCACTAAATATTGACTAAGAGCATTATTGGTGTTATCATAAAAATGGTTTTAAAATTTACAAAAAACTGGAGGTTTTTTTATGGAATTAAAAAATATTATCACCGATGAGAATCATAGCATAAATACAGATCTCTGTGGTATTGATTTTACGATCAATGCTGACAGAAATGTATACAACCATATCAGAAAAAAATATAAGCTGCTTGCATTGGAGGCAAGGGAAAAGTTTTCTGAAATGTTTGACGAATTTGAAGACATTGAGGATCTGATCGAGAATTCTCCGAGTGCGTTTATTTTGTCATGTGAAAAATCTCTGTTAGAAATAGTGAAGGATATCATCAGTGTCGATATATATACGATAGATAAGCAGACTGTCATAGATATGGCTTTCAAGGGTGTGTATTTTGATGAGTTTTCATCAGCCCATGCAAAATATTCGAAGAAATATCAGAAGATCCTCGCCGATCTTAATGATGCTGAATTTGCAAGGGAAAGAAGAAAAGAGAGTCGCTCAAGGTGGCAGGTGACGACTATCGGCGGCAGTGCAATGGATGCATGGTCCAATCAGATGGACGTTAATATAATGAATTTCCAGGAGGGCGTTGCCCACAGTATCGTTAATGCAATAGGCAATGCAATAGACAGGGCTAATGCAAAAAGCAAGCTGAAGGATCTGTTTGAATCCAAGGTACTCAAGCAGGAAATGATAGATTCAGTCTATGATTCATGCTTTAATATACACCTTCTTCTGATAAGTATTGTGCGTGAAAACTCAGAAATAAAGCTCAGCGGCGCAATTGATGAGGGTAACAGTCAAAAGGCAAAGGTAATGCTCAATAACCTTATGGATATCGAATTGAGCGAGGAAAAGCGCCTTAAGTTTATCGAGCAGATATTCGAGCTTGATCCCTATGAAGCAGATCATTACAGAAGACTGATAATAAAATACGGAGATAAGGATAATTCACTCGGTAAATTCGCAGAATATCACGGAGTGAACAGTGTTATTGTAAAGAACCATATCCTTGCCGAATATACAAAAAAGAATCTGGGCGAAACAGAAGATGATGCACATAATTGTCAGAAGCTGATGGAGCAGCGGGCTGAGGAGATCGGACTGAAAACTGAAGACATCTCAACCTCACAGGATATAATTGACGAACAGCTCAGGGAACTCGATATTATCTACAGAACAGTTGACGGCATACTTATCGATACAAGGGAAAATGCCGATCTAGCCAAAGAAGAGCTTAAACAGATAAATGAGATAATGGACAGCATTACTCCTGCGACAAATGATTCAACATTGAGCTACGAAAAGGATGTCATTGAGAAAAGAGAAAAGATAGATTCATTTAAAACAGAAATCAAAAAGAAATATCTTGATAAAATAGATGTTATATTAAAGGATTTTGACAAAAAATTCCGAAAGGAGGGCTTTTTCAGTACCGGCCTTACAAGAGAAGAGGCCGGTAAGCAGAGGGCGTTGAGCTTTGCAAAAACATTGAATGTCAGCAGCTATGAGGAGCTTGATAGATCCACAGAAAAAATGAAGGCTTTTCTGCCGGAGGTAGGACTTGATGAAGAGAAAGCGGCAGATTGCTTTACATATTTAAAAGGCTGCGAAGCAAGGCTAAATACGGTTGACGGTGTACCGTTCTCTGACCGTGAGGCTGCAGCAAAGGGACGTGAGGAGCTCAAGGAGATAAGCTCCATAATGAGCAAGGTACAGCCGCCACAGAAGGATTCGCTTCTGGATTATGAGCAGGGCCTGATGGAAACAAGAGAAGAATTGCTGAAATTCAAAACCGATATCAAGGTAAAATATATCGAAACCATAAACGGTTATCTCTCAAAGTTTGACGGCTATTTCAGACAGACAGGCACATTCCAGAAGGCAGAAACAAGGGAGCAGGCTGCGCAGGTAAAAGCATTGAAATTAGTAAAGTCTATCGCACCGGACGGCTGCGGATATAATGAGGTCGATAATGCGGCTAAAACGCTGAATGATACGCTTCCAAAGCTCGGTATAACACTGGAACAGGCATATGACGCAACTCAGTATCTCAATACACAAGAAGCAAGATTAAATACGGTCGACGGACTGGTATTTGACTCACGCGAAAAGGCCGCTGCCGCAAGGGAGGAATATAATCAGATACAGTCGATAATGTCTGCTGTGAATAAGCCGGGGAATGATCCGCTCCTCAGTGAGGAGAAAAGACTTTTTGAAGCACAGAGTAAGCTTAACTCGCTGCAAACTGATGTCCGAAACAAATACCTGAGCATAATCAGTGAATATCTGACTATCTTTGATGAAAAATTCAGGAAAGTATCTCTGATAAAAACCTGCGCGACCCGTGAGGAAGCAGCAAAAGAGAGGGCGCTGAAATTTGTTAAGTCACGGACCTACAATACTGTACAGGATGTTGCAGCTGCAAGACAGGAGCTTGTACAGTACTTGCCCGAGTTGGGTATAAGTATTGAACAGGCAGACTCAGCTGCTGCTTATCTGAAGAATACAGAGGATAAGCTTAATGGAGTTGCACCCGAGTCAAAGCTGAAAGGACTTTTTGGAAGATTTAAAAAGTAAATTTTAGGGACGGATGTGTAATAATTATGAAAAATAAAATAATACCTGCTTTTGCGATTGCCAGTATAATACTAAGCTTTTTAGCAATTTTCAAGGTCGATGCAATAGTATCCTGGCAAACTATCAATTTTTGGCAAGG
>CACYDC010000360.1 GCA_902773025.1 uncultured Ruminococcus sp. | reverse complement strand
CCGTATTTATATAGATCTATTACATCGCATAAATCTTTCATGTGGATTTTCTCGTTTTTACAAAGCTTTCTTAAACCGTTCAGTTCAGTAAAGCTAAAACCGTCTGTTAAAGCAACAAATCTGTCCTGTATTTTTTCAAGCTCGTCGGGGTGTTCTCCGTAATATACAGATTCCACCCGATAGATTTCTCCTGCAAAAAACAGTGGGAAATTTCTTCCTTTTACGAAAGCTTCTCGTTCCTGCTTATCTGGAGCAGAAACAGTAATCATCTTTACATTTGGGTTTTGTAAATAGAACCACGCAGGAATATCATTTGCCTTGTTTGTAATCATCAGCAGTAGATTCTTGAGTACACCATACTCTCCTGTTCTGACATTATTTGCTTCCATGGATGCTTGAATAAGTGCAGTATAACTATCAACCTCTGCTTGAATCATATTATCAGGCGTAGAAATGTACCGAGAAGCAAAATTCATGATTATTACGCTTGCTTCCTTATTCTGAGATAATACTTGTCTGGTAATGGAAGCTGCGGTGTTTTCTCTACTTCCTCTAAATTCAGCCGGAATGTAACCGTGATTGGGAGTTGCATTTATAAGCTTTGCAAAATTATCAAGGTATCCACTTTCACAATTGTTATAAAACCCTTGCATACTGTCATAAAAAACGATGTTCTGATAACCGTTGTCCTTGAAAAAGTAATGCAAATATTCTGAAAGCCGCACGATAGATCCTTTAGGTGTGCTGCCTTCTTCCGGATATTGAAAGGAATCTAAAACATTACCCTCTAAAATAATCAGCGGTTTTATTTTTGTGAAAATTTCAAGCTCTTTGTGCCATTTTGGGATATAGTCAGACATAGTTTCACCTCTCTAATATTGAAATTCTTTCCGATGAATCCCTACAGAAATGTATCCATCCGTTGTCGCAAAATTCTGTATTTGGTTTTTGGCAGATAAAAGGTAGGTTTCATACTTTTCTTTTAAGTGGTCGTTTATAATATGAATTTTTTGGTTGTCCGACCCACGCAATAAACAGCCATTATTTCGCTCCTCTATATATTCACCATCAATTAGTACTGCTATTTTGTCAAGGTTCTTTCCGCTTATCTCTTCGAGCGTATAGCCAGTATAAACTAAAATGTCCTCACTGATGTTGGACAGATAATCCACTAAGCGACGGAAATCCTCATATTGAAATAGAGGATCGCCACCTGTTAAGGTGAAACCATCAACAAGATTTTGACTACATATTTGACTGATCAATTTTTTTACAGTTAAAAAATTAATCTTGTACCGATCCTGAAACTCCCAAAGCTCAGGATTGCTACACCCTTTGCATCGGCGCGGACATCCGCAAAACCATATACCGATACGCTTACCGGGACCAAGCACCTCAACAGGATATAAGATTCTTGCTATGTACATGCACCTATCCTCACCAAGAAATATGCTGCCTGTTCCTGACGATTGCCGTTTATGGTTATACCGCCAAGCCCAATTTCATCGCCATCATTCAACTTAACTTTTTCGGTTATCTTTTTATTATTTACGAATGTATAATTCGTTCCACTGAGATTTTCAATCCATAGTTCATCACATACTATACTCAACTTTGCATGGGAGCGGCTGACATAGCGTTTGCTGTTCAAGTATTCACCCATAATGCTTTCTCTACCGATTGTTATTTCATCGGCGGAAATCGTATAGGCATATTGTCCGTCTATACTGCTTAGGATAAACGAAGGTGTTAATGTATTCTCCGTATCAGGAGTGGGAGTAATATCCGAAATATCCTCATTGCAAGCAGAACATTTACGGGCATTGGGTGGATTTTTTGCTCCACAGTCACACAATCGTATTAATCTCTCAGAGAACGAACTCTCGGAATTACTATGTGACATTTTCTCAGTTTCTTCATCTGTAACTCTAACATTTGTTAATTCAGCTTCACAAAAAGCGCACTCTATCAAAGAAGGATCGTTTTTCTCTTGACATTCGGGACATATTTTATATTTCTTCATTATTACTCAACCCTCATTGTTTTCTTTTCTGCAGCTCTTCTGCGGTGTTCTTCAACTGAGAAATGTTCTGCTTTTGCTTGCATTTCATAATCTGCGGTATTGATTATCATTGCATGTGCTTCGGTTGGCGGCAAGAGAGAAATGCGGTTTGCAACCATTACGCCTTTAGCGAGAAGTCGTTTTTCAATTTCTTTAAAATCTGTACAGAACTGTTTCATTTCAGAACAGAGTACTGCACTTTCAGAAACGGTAGGTGTTCTGTCAGTTGAATCCAAACCTCCAAGTTCCATAGCGATTCTGCCATTTGGAGAATAAGTAACGTTAACTGCTGTTCCTTCACCATAAGTAAATAACTCATTACGAAAATGCTTGCCGTTTCGCTTAGTAACTTCGCGACTGCCAAGAACAGAATAACCCATGTCTGTCATTACTTCATCAACGCAATCACTAATATATGACTGTTCTCGTTGTTGATTAACTAATTCTTCCAATCGTTTATTTTCTTTAGAAATTATAGTAATAGATTCTTCTGATAAAAAAATGGATTGACATTTCTCTCCAGACATTTCACACAATAATCTATACCTTGATCTTTCTTCTTCGAGCTTCTCCCGCAGCTTTTTTTGTTCGAAATAATATTCGTCAATT
>CACYDC010000359.1 GCA_902773025.1 uncultured Ruminococcus sp. | reverse complement strand
TCGCTGTCAATGCTTCTGAGCCGGGAAAAAGCGAGAGCCTGTGAGCCGTTAAGATGATTCTTTCCTTCGACAACGCCGTATTGAGTCAGTGCTTCCGCTTCTTTTTTGGTCAGAACCACATCGACTCCGCCGACTTCATCCACCAATTTTTCAAAAACTGAAAAATTGACCCTGACGTATCTGTCTACATCAAGATTGAAATGGGAGCGAACTGTTTCTACGACCAGCTTCGAGCCGCCCCAATGAAATGTATGGGTCAAGAGATCGTTTTTTCTGCCAGGGATGCGTACCGTCATGCCCCGTTCCAATGAAACCAGTTTAACATTGTGCGTCTTTTTATTGAGCGACAGAATCATAATGGAATCCGCTCTGGCATATTTGTCAAATTTTTCTGTGCGCTCATCCGTACCGATCAATAGAATGTTTGCTACATTTTTATCCTTGAAAATATCTTCCTCAGGCAGAATGACTTTTCCTTCGGGTATTTCCGCCATATCGGCATCAGTAAATGAAACGATGTCTCCATAATCTTCTTCGTCTGCTGCGATCTTTGCATAGTAGCTGAAAAACACGGATATGACAGTAACCGACACCGTCAGAACAAGCGCTAAAAAGCAACAGAGAATGATAATAATGTACTTTCCCCTTCTAACTTTCTTTCTGACCTTCTGTTTGTCACTTTTGACATCCGTTTTATCCTGCATGGTTTCTTTTTCTAAAAGTGTTTCAGAAGATAATTCCGACACTTCGCTATTTTTTTCTTTCAATGTATTACTTCCTTTACAAATACTTGATATTCGGCGAATATAATAAAATATATGGCCAACTGTTGTGAATATTGTATGCAATTATTCGTATTCATTATCATCATTCAGGTAATACTTAGTTCTATGAAATGCTGAATTGTCTATTATATTATCATAATACATTTGGTATGTCAAGAGCTAAAAAAAAAAACGGTCTGAATTATGATCATTTACAAATTCACAATATACTTAACACATTTCACATAAAAGCGAGAGGAGAATCGACATGAATTCTGAAAATTGCATTCAACAAAAAGCGGCGGAAAATTTCATCGATCTGGCAGAGGAATGGATAAACGCGAAAACACATTGTATAAAACAATCTACAGTGCTGAAATACAGGCATCTTCTGGAAAAACATATCTTTCCGTATTTTCATGATGTGAGTATTACTTGCATTGACACGATAATGATAAATCAAAAAATGATGCAGATTTATGAAGAGAATCAGAATCATCTGTCATACAGCACATTCAGACCGATTTTTCATCTGATAAGAACTGTTACCTCGTATGGTGTTGCTATGGGATATTACAATCCGGTTTATTACAATTTCAAAATTACTGACAGATTCACACGAAAAGAAATACAAGTGCTTACACCGTATCAAGAGCAGATGATCTTGCGTGCAATTACATTCTGCAATAAGCCTAATCATCTTGGAATAATAATGTCGTTATGTACAGGATTAAGACTTGGCGAAGTCTGTTCATTAAAAACCGAAGATATTGATTTTGACGCCAAAATAATCCGTGTCAACAAAACAGTTCAGCGGCTTGCCATTCCGGAAACAGGCAAAACGGAACTAATCATAACCGATCCCAAAAGCAGCCATTCAAACAGAGCAATTCCTTTATGTGATTTTCTGTATAAAATACTGCTTTCCTATAATGTTGACAAGTACAACCAGGATCATTATGTACTCACAAATTCTGAAAAGCCTTATGAACCACGAACGCTGGAATACGCTTTTCAAAGAATTACTGAAAACTGTGGATTTGACGGTCTTCATTTCCATTGTTTGCGTCATTCTTTTGCAACTAAATGTATTGATTCCGGGTTTGATGTGAAAATGGTAAGTGAAATACTAGGTCATGCAAGTGTTTCATTTACGTTGAACAGATATGTCCATCCGAGTATTGATTCAAAAAGAGAAAAGATGAATTTGTTAGGCTCTCAATGGGATGATATGATGACATAAATTTCATAGAACTAAGTATTATATGAAAAGCTTTTTTTGTATTATGAATAGCTATTTATCAATTTAGTTCTTAATGTCAGATTATATAATATCATGGAAAATAATTCACATATCACGAAGGAGTGAAAAATTTGCAAATAATGTGAAAATTAATTTTATTATTTACTTTATATGCCGGCAGAAAAAGAAAAACGCGCGCGCCGCCCCTTTTTTCAATTTCATTCATTTATGAAAATCACACGCGCCTATCTCTCTATTTTCAACTGCTACGTTAACCCAAATATTTTTTCTCTCTGACGGTAATATACTTCCCTTGAATCAGTTCTT
>CACYDC010000358.1 GCA_902773025.1 uncultured Ruminococcus sp. | reverse complement strand
GCCGCTCGCCCCTGCCGAGGTCCGGGCGAGCAGCCCGGCAGGGTTTGGGACGGAGTCCCAACAAACACGACACCGGCGGCATGCCGGTTGTAACTTTACTGCAACTATTTTTTTTGTCGGTATACCATTCGGTGATAAAATATGATATAATAAGCTGAGTAATAATAATTTGCTGTTACATGTGTTTTGTATAAGTGACAGCACTATTTGATTCAGTAGGTGAAAAAATGGCTTTTGAAAGAGATAAAATCAGGAATTTCAGCATTATAGCTCATATTGATCACGGTAAGTCTACCCTTGCGGACAGAATACTCGAACAAACTCAGTCTGTGGCAGTCCGTGATATGCAGGATCAGCTCCTTGATGATATGGAACTGGAAAGAGAAAGAGGTATCACAATAAAGGCCCATGCCGTTACTCTGCTTTATAATGCGGATGACGGTCAACAGTATGTGTTTAACCTTATCGATACCCCGGGTCATGTTGACTTCAATTATGAAGTGTCAAGATCATTGGCGGCGTGTGAGGGCGCTGTGCTCGTTGTGGACGCTTCTCAGGGAATAGAAGCCCAGACACTTGCCAATACCTATCTTGCACTTGACGCAGGCCTTGAGATCGTCCCTGTGATCAATAAGATCGACCTCCCAAGCGCCGATCCCGACAGGGTGAAAAAGGAGATCGAGGATGTTATCGGCCTGCCGGCTGAGGACGCTCCATGTATTTCGGCTAAAATGGGACTGAATATACACGACGTTATGGAACAGATAGTCAGGGATGTGCCGCCGCCTCAGGGCGACAGCGAAAAACCTCTCCAAGCGTTGATCTTTGATTCATATTACGACAGCTATAAGGGCGTTATCATCTATGTCAGGATCAAGGAGGGTAAGCTCAGTACCGGAGATACGATCCGTCTTATGGCGACCGGCTCTGAATTTACCGTTGTCGAACTCGGCTTTATGAGGGCAACAAGCCTTGAACCCGCTCAGACTCTTTACGCCGGAGAAGTAGGCTATATCGCCGCTTCGATAAAAACTGTCAGCGATGCCCGTGTGGGTGATACCGTTACGCTCGCCGATCGTCCGGCAGAAGCTCCGCTTCCCGGCTACCGCGCTGTACAGCCGATGGTATTCTGCGGAATTTATCCGGCAGACGGGGCTAAATACGGCGATCTCCGCGATGCCCTTGAAAAGCTTGAGCTTAACGATGCTTCCCTTTCGTTTGAGCCTGAAACCTCAGTCGCGCTCGGTTTCGGCTTCCGATGCGGTTTCCTCGGACTTCTCCATATGGAGATCATTCAGGAAAGGCTTGAACGTGAATATAATCTCGATCTTATTACTACCGCCCCCAGCGTAATTTACCGCATTACCGGGACTGACGGAACAGTCAGAATGATCGATAACCCGACTAATTATCCCGATCCCGGAACTGTCGCAATGGCTGAGGAGCCTATGACGGAAGCGCATATTTATTCCCCCAGCGAATATGTCGGGAATATTATGGAGCTGTGTCAGGACAGACGCGGTGTGTTCAGGGATATGACATATATCGATTCCGACAGAGTCGATATCCATTATGACCTTCCGCTCGCTGAAATCATATATGACTTTTTTGATACGCTTAAATCACGCACAAGAGGATATGCTTCTTTTGATTATGAACTGAGCGGTTATGCGCAGTCTAAGCTTGTTAAGCTCGATATAATGCTCAACGGAGAAGTGGTCGATGCGCTTTCGTTTATTATTCATGCAGATAAGGCCTATCCCAGAGCAAGAAAAATGGCCGAAAAGCTTAAGGAGAAAATTCCGCGTCAGCTTTTTGAGGTACCGATACAGGCTTGTATAGGCGGAAAGATAATCGCAAGGGAAACTGTCAAGGCAATGCGCAAGGATGTGCTTGCCAAATGCTACGGCGGTGATATTACCAGAAAGAAAAAGCTTCTCGAAAAACAAAAGGAAGGTAAGAAGCGTATGCGTCAGCTTGGATCGGTAGAGGTTCCGCAGGAAGCATTTATGGCTGTACTCAAGCTTGACAGCGACCAGTGACCCGAACGTAATTTATTTTTATGACAGCTAAGATATGCCAATAATTTTTCGTATATCAGGGTATAATGTGTACATAAGTATTAAAAATGTATTTTAGTTTACTCTGAAAAGCAGGAAATGTATTGACTATTGCTTTCCTGCAGGGAAAAGGAGGCATATCTATGGATGAGGATAAAGCGTGGGAAAATTTTATTGCTTCGGGCAGTATCAGGGATTATCTGATCTATAAGGAAGCAAAGGCCTGCGCCGCGCAGTCTTCATTATTGTCAAACACGGAGGATAACCATGAATTTCAAAACAGATGGTCTGATACTTACGCAGCAGACAATAAAGGAGAATGATAAAATGGTGACTGTTCTGACAAAATCAGAGGGTATTATCCGATGTTTTGTCAGAAAGGCTATGCTGATCAACGGTCCGCTTTGCGGCGCGACACAACCCCTGAGCTATTCCCGTCTGACTATCTACAGCGGACGGGGACGTTACATAATAGATGAAGCTGATCCTATTGCGCTTTTTTTCGATCTGAGACTTGATCTCGAGAAATTTGCGCTGTCACAGTATTTTTGTGAGATAGCAATGCTTATGATACCGGAAGGGTCCCCGGCCGATCAGTTTCTGAGTCTGCTTTTGAATTCCCTTTATATGCTTTCACGGGGAACAAAGCCCGATCTGCTTATCAAAGCAGTATTCGAGATGCGCTTCATGTCAATTGCCGGGTTTATGCCTGCGATCATGTGCTGTGATAAATGCGGCAGCTATGAAGCTGATACAATGTATTTTCTTTATAACGATGCAAAGATATTGTGTGACAGCTGCTGTAATGGTGCGGAGGACGGTATTGCGCTGTCAAGAGGGGCGCTTACTGCGGTGCGTACTGCGGCGCTTGCTGAACCTAAAAAAATATTTTCATTCGGGATATCCGAACGCGCTCTTGCAGAATTTGCCGATTGCGCGGAAAAATATCTGCTGACGCATATCGGGCAGGATATCCGGACTCTTGAATTCTATAAAAAAATAAGGACAATTTAACGATATGGACAAAAATTTAAAAGCGCTTGAATTTGATAAAATATTGTACAGTCTTGCTGAAAAAACATCCTTTGAGGATTCGCGCGCGCTTGCGCTTGCAAGTGAACCTTCATGCGGACTGTATGAAGCAAAGCTTCTGCTTAATGAAACATATGACGCTCATTCGCTGATAGGACGTTTTGGTTCGCCGGGAATGGGCAATATCCATAATATGAACAGCTCTGCGCGAAGGGCGCAGGCAGGCGCCGTGCTGACAGCGCAGGAGCTTTTGCGTATTGCGTCGCTTCTGAGGACCATAAGGAAAGTTACCGAATGGAGAAACCGAAGCGCAGGAATACAAACGGTTCTTGACAATCGTTTTAACGCGTTGGTTCCGAATAAATATCTGGAAACAAAAATAACCTCGTCTATCCTTTCGGAGGAGGAGATTGCTGACAATGCTTCTCCGGCTCTTCTTGCAATAAGGAAAAAGATTGCCGCTTCGGAAGCAAAAATACGCGAACGTCTTGACAAAGCAATACATTCCGTGACTATGCAGAAATATCTTCAGGAAAGTATTATCACAATGAGGGGAGGAAGATTTGTTATCCCTGTCAAGGCTGAATTCCGCGCAAATGTTCCGGGACTTGTACATGATACGTCGTCAAGCGGTTCTACGGTATTTATTGAGCCGATGAGCGTTGTTGAAGCGAATAATGACATACGTGTGCTGCGTTCAAAGGAGCAGGCTGAGATTGAGCGCATACTTGCGGAATACTCGGCGGAGGTCGGCGCTTATGCCGATAACATCTGTGACAGCTACAGAATACTTACAGAGCTTGATGTGATATTTGCGCGGGCAAATCTTGCATATTCGATGAAAGCGTCCTTACCGGCGCTGAACAATGAAGGAAGGATATCGCTGAAAAAGGCGCGTCATCCTCTGATACCGCCGCAGAAGGTTGTCCCGACCGATATTGAGCTTGGTGTGCATTTTGACACATTGGTGATAACCGGGCCGAATACCGGCGGCAAGACAGTATCGCTGAAAACGTTGGGGCTTCTGACACTTATGGCCATGAGCGGTATGATGATACCGGCTGCGGATAACAGCGAGCTTTCGGTGTTTGACAAGGTACTTGCAGATATCGGTGATGAACAAAGCATAGAACAGTCATTATCTACCTTCTCGGCGCATATGACTAATATTGTAAAGATACTGTCGTCCGCCGATGAGAAAAGCCTTGTGCTTATTGACGAGCTTGGTTCGGGTACGGACCCGGTAGAGGGCGCTGCGCTTGCTGCGGCGATACTTGGTCAGCTGAGGACACAGGGAGCAAAGATAGCTTCTACGACACACTATGCCGAATTGAAAAGCTATGCGCTGCAAACAGAAGGTGTAGAAAATGCCTGCTGTGAATTTGATGTAGCGACTTTGCGTCCGACATACAGGCTGCTTATCGGTATGCCCGGCAGGTCGAATGCTTTTGCGATATCCGAACGTCTTGGCATGGACAAGAGTATTGTTGACAGAGCGCGGCAGCTTGTATCGAGTGAGAACACACGTTTTGAGTCTGTTGTACAAAAGCTTGAAAGCAGCAGAAATGAATATGAAAGCCGTCTGGAAGAAGCGCAAAAAATAAAAGAAGAAGCAATGAAGGAGCTTGAAAAGGCTAAGGAAACCGCATTGCGCGCCGAAAAGGACAAGCAGAATCAGCTTGCGCTTGCGCGCGCCGAGGCGGAAAATCTTCTTGACAAGACAAGACATCAGGTATACAGTCTTATGGACGAGATTGAAGCGATTCGCAAAAAGCAGGAGATATCCGCTGAGGAAAAGGCAAAGCTCAGGGCTGACATACGCAATATCGAAAACTCTGCCGACCCTGTTGAAAACCGGAGCAATGAAGAATACGTATTGCCCAGGCCGCTTCAGAAGGGTGACAGAGTACTGATATTTGACATCAACAAAGAGGGTACTGTTCTTGAAACAGGGAAGGATAATGTTCTGGTACAGTCCGGTATCATAAAAACGAGGGTGTCGCTAAAAAACATAAGACTCCTTAAACAAGAAAAGGTAAAGCTTCCGGCAGGCAAAGCGACACGCACGATAAGACGCGACACAAAAAGCAGTGCTTCGACCGAAGTGGATGTAAGGGGGCAGACGGCGCTTGACGCAATACTTGATGTAGACAGAGCGATAGACATGGCAGTATTGCAGGGGCTTCATCAGATTACGATTATTCACGGAAAGGGTACGGGAGTACTTCGCCGGGAGATACAGGCGCATTTGAAAACTCATCCGTCAGTACGCACATTCCGTCTTGGTGTATTCGGAGAGGGCGAAGCAGGCGTCACCATTGCCGAACTCAAATAAGCCCGGCGTGCCGCCGGAGTCGTGTTCGGCGGAGTGCCTCCGCAGTCAATTCGCGATTCCGTTCGCTGCGCTCACTGTGTGGTAAGCGTATTAAGCTTGCTCCCGCGGTGCTGAGTTTGCAGCGCAGTAACATTTCAGTCACGCTTCAACAAGGAACAATATTCTATTTCGTGACAATAAGGGTGAATGTATGAGCAAAATAAAAAAAAGCAGGAAATTGACTGTTTTGGCTGTGGTATTACTGCTGATAACCGCATTAATCATAGCTTTGTGCGTATGCAGGTCGCTGATACTTACAGACAATATACAGAATCGCTATACCCTTACAAAAAAGGAGGACTCATTCTATAAAACAATTCTTATCGGCGCTGCCGCAGGAAATGAGTTTACTTTGTCAGAAGCTGAACTTAATACCTATATCAACAAAAAATATTGTACTCCGTTTAAAAACGGAAAATCCGGTGTGGAAAATCTCATGATATACCTTAGCAAGGATAAGCCGGCAAAGCTGTTTGCGAGAATCTATACGCATGATGAATACATTGCTGTACGGTCGGATGTGTATTTTTCTATAGACAGTGAAACAAGTGTCGTTACCGCAGAGCTTCACAGCGCATATGCCGGTGAATTTAAAATATCTGACAGGATTCTTTCAAAAATACTTTATTCTGTTTTCAAAGATAATGAAAAAGTTACGGTTGACGGTACGTCGCTTAGTGTCAAGGCAAAATATACCTACGAAATAAAATCAGTCGATTTTGATATCTATCTGACGGAATTTGAAGCAGACGACGGCGAGCTTAAATGCAGAACTAACAGCCTTACAAAAGAGGTACTGTATTGCGTTATTGATTATCTTACATCTGAGGAAGGAAAGCGTGAATTAGGAGAACTGTACGGCAATATTAAGGATAAGGTTTCAGACGGGCTTCACTTGTTTTTTGGCTGAGTGAGGTCCGGTGCCCGGGCTGTCGATTCGCGCCGGCGTGCCGCCG
>CACYDC010000357.1 GCA_902773025.1 uncultured Ruminococcus sp. | reverse complement strand
GCTATTGCTCAGATAAAGAATAAAAAGTATCCCGATGCACTTCAGGGCTACAACAAAATGTTGCTTGTCGGAATCAATTATGATAAGGACAGCAAGGAGCATGAGTGTGTGATAGAAAAATCTGTAACATGAGTTGATATAGTTTACGGTGTGAGACTGTCACAAACCTAAAAATTTTAACCCTCCAATAGCTACATTTTGTCTACAAAAAGTCATAAAACGACAAAGAACAGACAGAATACAAAGAAAAAATGTCATACAGTTAAAGGATTACCATTTTTTGGGGACTATCATTGTAGGAAATTATAAGTAATAATAATTTGAGGTGAGAATTATGCACTCGATTTTTATATCAAGTACATTTGTGGATATGCAGAAGGAGAGAGATATCATCGGGAAAAGTATCCGCCCCGTACTTGATGCTTTTGCAAGAAAAAACGGCGACAGTATCCGAATAGAAGATTTGAGATGGGGAATAGACACGACAAAGGATGACAGTACGGAGAATATATTGAATGTTTGTTTTGATACGATTCTTGAAACTAATCCTCTTATGATTGCACTGATAGGAGATCGTTACGGTACACTGGTTGATACGGAGGTCATCAGGACCTCAATGTTAAATCGTAAAGAGGTTATTTCTGATTCTGTGCCAAGCAGTATAACTGAATTGGAACTGAAATATGCATTATCCCTGAATCCTGCAAAGATTCCATCATTGTTCTTTTTTCGTAAAGTATATCTTCCTGACACACTGGAAAAAGACGAACCCGAAATATGGAATATCTATCATGAAAGTGATATAAATGCAAAAGAAAAAACCTTTCATCTGAAAAAAAAGATTGAAAAACTCTTTCCTGACAGAGTTTTTAACTATGAAATTACATGGAATCCGGAAACAAAAGATTTCGATGGATGGGATAGCTTTGAACAATTGCTTGTACGGGAAATTAAAGGTATTCTGAAAGCATACCTGGGATTTAGCGAGGAAGTCAACAAGTCTGTTTTTGATCTGGCTAAATTGAATATTTCATATTCGTTTCAGCAGGATGCTCTTCCTATCACATCCGATTACACTTTTACAAATAACAACTGGCAACTGCACCATCTGATGAACAGGGAGTGGTGTAAATCAATCAGAGGTTATTGGCTCCAATCAGATGATCAATTTGAGTCATCAATACTTATGGCATCCATTGCAAATAGATGGATGCAGGAGGTCGAAAACATTATTCCGTATGATTGTGGTATATCAGGGGATACATCTGACTTTTTTTTCTTTGTCAAGTATGTATGTTGGAGCCTTGCATGTCGGATGGGAATGCGGGAGGAATTCTGGAGACTTCATGACGAGGTATACCTGACGGAGTATGAGGACGGCTCAGATTGTGATGAAGTGTTGACTTACTGGCTGGAACTTTATGATAAATCAGGAAAAGAAGATGTGATAATAATTGTACGCAATTGGCAGCTAACAGATTATGAGGATGTTCAATACTGGTATCCTACCAATCCTGGCCCAGGTAAGGTTCATTGGGTTTTCAGCAGCACAGGAGGTATCACTTGGGACGGTGAGGGTGGCTATTATAGCCGCAAAATAATGAACGGGGAAAAAGGCTTTTTTGATTCTGAATTTGTTATAGACAGCTATATGCAGAAAAATCATAAGCAATTATCCGAAAATGTAAAGAAAAGCATTATCAATAAGGTTAAGGGAAAGCCTCTGTCATATCTGATGATAATGTTGGATAGGTTGATGAGAATGAATGAAAATGATTATCAGATGATAAGGTCTTATGGCCGGGATGGATTTGCAATAAATAAATACCAAAATCAGCTTATCTGTGAAATGCCTGACAACAGAAATGATGTAGTCAGAGAAATTCTTGAAAATCTGATGAAAGAGATTGACAGCAAATTTGTGTCAAATATACTTTCTATTGCTGCAGCGGTTCCTTACCCTATTTCTTCCAAATATCTGAGGCATCTCCTTGAAAAGCATAATATTGAATGTAATATTATGAATTACTCCAACTTAAAAAACAGATTAGTCTCTGTCTTGCAGGATAATATTGAAGATGCATTATTCTTCAAGGATGTCGTTTTTAAAAGTCAATGGATAAATAGTAATGCTGAGGAGGTGAAATACTGGAAGAATAAGCTTCTGGAGGAAGCTATGCCCAGTTTTGGCGCACGGAAGGATGAATATTTTTCTCATTATTACCATCATGATTTTATAAATTATTATGACCACGATGAATCTCTTGATAGTATTAAGCAGTCATTATATTATGATGTCATAATTGGAAAATATAGTTACTTTTCAACACGTATAGATTTGTGCAGGAAAGAGCTTGCGGAAGCTGAAACAGCAGATAAAAAAATTGATGAATCGATTCACTTCTGCTTTCTGGAACTGAATGCGTGGAGAGAGATTACTTTTTTTGGAGGGGAGACAGATAATGATTATTTTACTGAGGCTTCAGCAAATATGAAAAATATCATTAACTTCTGCGATGACAATAATGCCGTACATTGTGTTTCAGAGCTTTTGGATTATTATATGGAATGTAGTGAGGTTAAGTCGGAGAAGCGAAAATTATTAGCAAAGGAAGCAATCGAAAACGTATGTCATGTTTGGAAAGACATGCTTCCGAAAGAATTGTTGAGTGAATGCAAATGCTTATCCTCCTATGGTGGTCGAGCTGAAATGGAATAAGACTGCTGATGCGGCTATTGCTCAGATCAAGAATAAAAAAT